>NZ_JBHWIE010000008.1:0-98005 GCF_042732085.1 Actinosynnema sp. NPDC059797 | reverse complement strand
ACGCCCTGCTCGACCGCGGCTGCACCGCCGTGGTCTGCGGCAGCGACCTCATGGCCTTCGGCGCGATCCGCGCGGCCCGGCAGCGCGGCCTGGACGTGCCGCGCGACGTCTCCGTGGTCGGCTTCGACGACTCCCCGCTGATCGTGTTCGCCGACCCGCCCCTGACCACCATCCGCCAGCCCGTGGAGGCCATGGGGCAGGCGGCCGTGCACGCCCTGCTGGAGGAGGTCGGCGGCACGCCCGCGCCCCACGCCGAGTTCGTGTTCCAGCCCGAGCTGGTGGTGCGCGGCTCGACCGGCGCCCGGCCCCGGTGACCGTCCCGGCCCGGCGGATGCGGGCCCAGCGGCTGTCCGCGCCCGCCTCGGGCGTGGACGACCTGCTCGACTCCGTCTTCGCGCTCCAGGCCCAGGACGTGCCCGCCGCCCGCCTGGCCGCCCGCGCCCGGGGCGTGCGGTCGCTGGACGGGCCGGTCGTGCGCACCTGGGCCATGCGCGGCACCCTGCACCTGCTGCACGAGCGCGACCTGTGGGTCGTGGGGCTGCTGGGACCGGTGTTCATCGCCGCGGGCGGGCGGCGGCGGGCGCAGCTGGGGCTGACCGACGAGCTGTGCGCGCGGGCGCTGCCGGCGCTGCGCGAGGTGCTGACCGAACCGCTCGCCCGCGACGCCCTGGTCGGGCGGCTGGCGGAGGTCGGCGTCGCCCTGGACCCGAGGTCGCAGGCGCCGGCGCACCTGCTGGCGTTCGCCGCCCACTCGGGGGTGCTGCGGCGCGGCCTGGACGACAGGTACGGGTTGTTGCGCGTCGAGTGCGAGCCGCGCGGCGTGGACGAGCTGTGGCGCCGCTACCGCCGCGCCTACGGCCCCGCCACGCCGGACGACTTCGCCGCGTGGAGCGGCCTGCCCAAGCGGGCCGTCCGGGACCTGCCCGAAGTCGCGGACGAGCCGGGCGAGCCCACCGGCGCGGTGCGGCTGCTCGGCCACTTCGACCCCTACCTGCTGGGCTACCGCGACCGGTCCGCGCTGCTGGACCCGGCGCACGCCCGGCTCGTCCAGACCGGCGGCGGGTTCCTCACCCCGCACGTCGTGGTCGACGGGCGCGTGGTCGCCACCTGGCGGCGGGTCGGCGCGCGGTTCGAGGTCCACCCGTTCGCCGAACGGCCGGACCTCGCCGAGGACCTCGCCGACCTGGGGCGATTCCTCGACGTGGATGCCGCCTTAACCTGGGTGTAGCACGTGGATAAGGTCACTGCCACCTATGTCGACCGCGGGAGGCGCGTCAAGTTGGGTGTGTTCGTCACGGGGGTTCGTCCGCGCTGGTCGGACATGGACGCGTTCGGCCACGTCAACCACGCCAACACGGTGACCCTGCTGGAGGAGGCGCGGATCGACCTGCTGTTCACCGAGGCCGCCCGGCACGGCGTGCCGGAGATGGCGGAGGGCATGGTCGTGGCGCGGCTCGTGGTGGACTACCTGGCGCCGCTGACGTTCACCGGTGACGAAATCCGGGTGGAGCTGTCGGTGCGGGAGCTGAAGTCGGCGTCGTTCACGCTCGACTACGCGGTCCGCGGCGACCGCCGGGAGGACGGCGCCGTGGTGACCAGGGCTGAGACACTGATGGTGCCCTACAACCTGACGGCCGGGCGTCCGCGCCGTCTCCTCGAAGCCGAGCGCGACTTCCTCGCCGGCTGGCGTGCCGGAGGTAATGGTGCCTGAGCTGGTCCTCGTCGATCGCGCCGAGCGGGACGACCTCGGCGCTTTCGTCGCCCGCGCGGTGCGGCTCGACGCCCAGGCGGTGGTGCGGCTGCGCAACCGCCCGTCCGGCGACCTGGTCGACGCGTGGGTGGCGACCCCGTTCGACGCCCTGGCCACCCGGACCGTGGCCGGGCAGGTGACGCCCGGCGACGTGACCGTGTCGGCGACCGACCTGCTCACCGGCCTGGCGGTGGTGCGCAGCGAGGTCGTGGACCCCGGTCCGGCGCGGGACATGATGTGGCGCTCGGCGCTGCCGCCGACGGCGGGCTGGCTGCCGGTGGACCGGCTGCCCGGCAGCGTGGTGTCCGAGCTGGCGGAGAAGGGCGTCGCCGTGGCGCGGGAGAACGCGGGCCCGCGCGGCACCCCGCCCGCGTCGCTGCTGGACCAGACCGTGCTCACGGTCAGCGGCTCGGGGCTGGACGTGAAGGTGCCGATGCGGTGCCTGTTCGCGCTGTCCGGGATGGGCTTCCTGGGCGGCGACGACGTGCGCGTGACGGCCACCGACTCGTGGCTGCGCATCGACGCCCGGTTCGGCGCGGTCGTCCGCCGCCGCCACTCGATGCTGCCGCTGCTGGTGTGAGCGGAACCGGGCGGCGCGCCTCCCGCGCGCCGCCCGGACCCCTCAGACCAGCCAGACGGCCGTGTCGGGCGGCAGCTGGTTGCCGTCCATCGGGCCGCTGGAGAGCAGCACCTCGCCGGGCGGCAGCGGGACCGGGCCGCCCGAGGTGTTGAGCGCGCAGATCAGCCCGCCGCCCTTGCGGCGGAACGCGAAGCAGCCCGCCGGCGCGCCGTACCACTCCAGCTCCTCGCCGGAGAACGCCGGGTTCGACTTCCGCAGCTCGATCGCGTGCCGGTAGAAGGACAGCATCGAGTCCGGGTCCTCGAGCTGGGACTCGGCGGTCAGGCCCGCCCACTCGTTCGGCTGCGGCAGCCAGGTGCCCACGCCCTGCGTGAACCCGAACGGCGGGGTGTCGCCCTCCCAGGGCAGCGGGACGCGGCAGCCGTCGCGGCCGCGCCGGGTGTGCCGGGACCGGGTCCAGATCGGGTCCTGGAGGGCCCAGTCGGGCAGCTCCACGTTCGGCAGGCCCAGCTCCTCGCCGTTGTAGAGGTAGACCACGCCGGGCAGGGCCAGCTCGACCAGGGTCATGGCGCGGGCGCGCTGGAGGCCGATCGCGCCGTCGCCGTAGCGGGTCACGTGCCGCACCACGTCGTGGTTCGACAGGGTCCAGGTGGGCGGGGCGTCGGTGCCGTGCACGGCCGCCAGGGAGTGCTCGATGGCCGACCGCACGCCGTCCGCGTCGAAGGGGGACTCGACCAGGCGGAAGTTGAAGCCGAGGTGCAGCTCGTCGGGGCGGACGTAGCGGGCCCACCGCTCGTCGTCCTTGACCCAGATCTCACCGACGGTCATGCGGCCCGGGTACTCGTCGACGACCTTGCGGATCATCCGGTGCACGTCGTGCACCCCGTCGTTGTCGAAGCGGGGGTCCAGGGCGTTGTCGTGCCGCACGCCGGAACCCAGCTCGGCGCGCGGGTCGATGTTGCGCAGGTCCTCCGGCTTGGCCATGCCGTGCGCCACGTCGATGCGGAACCCGTCGACGCCCCGGTCCAGCCAGAAGCGCAGGGTCCGGGCCAGGTCGGCGGCCACCTCCGGGTTGGCCCAGTTCAGGTCCGGCTGCTCGGGCGCGAACAGGTGCAGGTACCACTGGCCGTCCGGCAGGCGCGTCCACGCGGGCCCGCCGAACTGGCTCGGCCAGTTGTTGGGCGGCACGGAACCGTCGAAGCCGCCGCCGTCGCGGAAGACGTAGCGGGCGCGCTCCGGCGAGCCGGGGGCGGCGCGCAGGGCGGCCTGGAACCACGGGTGCCGGTCGCTGGTGTGGTTGGGCACGAGGTCGACCGTGACGCGGATGTTGTGCGCGTGCGCCTCGGTGACCAGCCGGTCGAACGCGTCCAGGTCGCCGAAGAGGGGGTCGACGTTCCGGGGGTCGGCCACGTCGTAGCCGTGGTCCGCCATGGGCGAGGTGAAGAACGGCGTCAGCCACAGCGCGTCCACCCCGAGCAGCTCGAGGTACCCGAGCCGGGAGCGGATGCCGTCCAGGTCGCCGACGCCGTCGCCGTTTGCGTCGGCGAACGACCGGACGTAGACCTGGTAGAAGACGGCGTCACGCCACCAGGCGGACTCGTCGGCGATCTCTGGTTGAAGGTCGGAGGATCGTCGCACGAGGTGTCATCCTGCCATTCGCGGCCTGGGGCACGAGCCCGTTCGGTGGGGCAACGCACGGTGACCGAGCGTGTTCCGGGCGATGTCAGGCCCAGGCGTTCATCAAGCTGTTGGCGGCCATGTCCAGGTAAGCCCACAGCTGCTTGCGGTGCTCGGGGTCCAGCTCGACCGAGTCGACGGCGACCTCCATGCAGCGCAACCAGGCGTCCCGCTCCACGGGCCCGATGACGAACGGGGCGTGCCGCATCCGCAACCGGGGGTGCCCCCGGGTGTCGGAGTAGGTGTGCGGGCCGCCCCAGTACTGCATCAGGAACAACCGGAAGCGCTCCTCGGCGGGGCCGAGGTCTTCTTCCGGGTAGAGGGGCCGGAGGATCGGGTCGGTCGCCACCTCTTCGTAGAAGCGCTTGACGATCCGGTGGAACGTGTCGTACCCGCCCACCGCTTCGTAGAAGTTCTCCGGAGGAGTGGTCACCTCTCCATCCTGCCTCAGCCGACCGGGAGAAGCGCACAACCACCTCCCAGCCCACGAGGTGGGGACCCCGTCCTGTGGCAGAGGTCTCACCGATCAAGAGCAACCCTCACCACAACACCCGAACCACGACGGACAAAAGGGACAAACAGAACCCCAACAAACCGGGCGCCCTCGTGTTCCCCCGTATGGCCTGGGCGCAGCCCGACCGCGCTTGTCAAGGGGTGTCGCACGCCCTTCGCGACACCCCTTGACGAGTGTGGTTGCCTCAGTCAGGCCATGCGGGGGAACACGAGCCCACGCCCTTCCCCCGGAGGCCTGCCCAGCGGCGAGCGCCCGCTCTTGATCTTTGATCTTTGATCTTTGAATCTCTACGGCCCGTGAACCTCACGAAGCCTTGAGCGAAATCCCCGCGTCCTCCAGCGCAGGCATCAGCGTCGCCCGCAGCGCGCGCTGGACGGCCCACTGCCGCCCCGGCCGCACCTTGACCGTCACGCGCATGGTGATGCCCTCCGGCGTCACCTTCTCCACGCCCAGGACCTGCGGCTTGTCCGTCACGTCCTTGGACAGCGGCTCCGCCTCCGTGGCCTTCTCGGCCGCCGCCGTCAGCACCTCCGTGGCCGAGGCCAGGTTGGCGCCGTAGGCCAGCGGGAGGTCCACCACCGCCACGGCGAACCCCTGCGACGAGTTGCCCACGCGCAGGATCTCGCCGTTGCGGACGTACCAGACCGTGCCGTTGGTGTCGCGGATCGTGGTGGTGCGCAACGCCACCGACTCGACCGTGCCGGTGGCGGGCCCGAGGTCGACCACGTCACCCACGCCGTACTGGTCCTCCAGCATCATGAACATGCCGGCCAGGAAGTCCTTGACCAGGTTCTGCGCGCCGAAGCCGATGGCCACGCCGAGGATGCCCGCCGAGGTCAGGATCGGGGCGACGTTCATGCCCAGCTCGGTCAGGACCTGGATGAACGCCACGCCGAACACGATGATCGTGACGAACGACTTCAGCACCGAGCCGATGGTCTTGGCCCGCTGCTCCCGCCGCTCCGAGGCGAACGCGCCCAGCGCCTGGGGCGCGCGCTCCCGCAGCGGCTTGAGCAGCTTGGGCTTGCGGCCCCCGTTGCCCCGCGTCATGCCGTCGATCAGCCGCCGCAGGACCGCCCGGATGACCACCGCCACGATCACGATCAGCACGATCCGCAGTGCGCCGCCCGCCATCTTCGGGCCGTTGACGACCCACCAGTCGACAGCGAGCGTCGGCTCCACGTTCAGCACGTAGCAGTCCTCCAGATCTCCACCAGCCGGTCTACAACACGGCGCCGGTCCCGGACCCGGTCCCGGCGCCCGCCTCACTGCCCGTCGCCAACTCGAGCCCGGTGGCCCAGGCCAAGAAGGTCAACTGGTCCACGGCCAGCCCGACCGTCCGGCTCACCGACCGCCCCGCGTGCCCGACCTCGGTCTCCCGGCGGATCAGCACCGGGTGCTTGGTCGGATCGCTCGCCGTCGCGTGCTGCAGCGCGGCGCACATCTTGCGGGCGTGGTTCGGGTCCACGCGGCTGTCCGACTCGAAGACCGTGAACAGCACCGAAGGGTACTCAACCCCGTCGCGCACCCGGTGGTACGGGGAGTAGGCCAGCAGCCACCCCAGCTCCTCGGGCACGGAGGCGGAACCGTACTCCTCCGCCCACAGCCGCCCGAGCAGGAAGTTCTCGTACCGCACCATGTCCAGCAGTGGCGCCGAGCACACCACGGCCGCGTAGAGCTCCGGGCGCTGCGTCAGCGCCGCCCCGACCAGCAGGCCGCCGTTGGAGCCGCCCATGATCGACAGCTGCTCCGGCGTGGTCCACCCGTCGGCGATCAGCCGCTCCGCCGCCGCGTGGAAGTCGTCGAACACGTTCTGCTTCCGCGACCGCATCCCGGCCTTGTGCCATTCCTCTCCCTCCTCGTCGCCGCCCCGCAGCGACGCGTGCGCCCACACACCGCCCGCCTCGACCCACGCCAACGTCGTCGCGCTGTACCCCGGGCCGCGCCCGACCGCGAACCCGCCGTACCCGGTCAGCAGCGTCGGCCTGGGCAGGTCCGGGTGCCGCGCCCCGGACACCACGAACATTCGCACGGTCGTGCCGTCCGCCGACAGGTAGGAAACCTGACTTGTGGACAACTCCGGCAGGACCACCGCCCCGGGCGGCGCGGTGTCGAGCGTGACGGCGCCCGTGGAGAGGGAGAAGCGGTAGACGGACGTGGGGGTCACGAAGTCCGACCAGCCGAACCACAGCACGTCGCGATCGGCAAGGGTCAACTCGTCCGCTGTGGACAACCCGTGCAGCGACCCGGTGCCGGGCAGGTCGATCCGGCGCACGTGGGCCCCGTCGGGGCCGTGCAGGTGCAGCTCGGACACCGCGTGCCGGGTGCGCATGACGACCAGCGACCCGTCGAGGGGCACCACCGCGTCCAGGACGGAGTCGGGCTCCTCGGCGATCAGCTCGGTCCACTCCTCCGGGGCGGCCGGGTCGGCGACGCACAGGCGGAAGCGGGGCGCGCCCAGGCTGGTCAGCAGGTAGAGGCGGCCGTCGGCCTCGACCCACGCGGAGCACTGGGCGCCGTCCTCGGCGGAGAGCACCCGTCGCAGCCCGGCGGACCCGTGCAGGTCCGCGATCCACACGGAGTCGCGGCGGACGGTGCCCGGCGCGCCGCTGACCACCAGCCAACGGCCGTCCTCGGACACCGACAGGCCGTAGTAGTAGGTGTGGTCGAGGCCGTCGCCGTGCACGTTCACGTCCTCGTCGGCGGGCGTGCCGACCCGGTGCCGCCAGACCCGGCGGTGGAACTGGCGCTCGTCCTCGGGCACCAGGGCCGGGTCGAGCCGCCGCACGTAGAAGAACTCCTCGCCGCCGGGCAGCCAGCCCACGGGCGAGTAGCGGCAGCGGTCGATCGGGCCGTCGAGCAGCTCGCCGGAGTCGACGTCGATGACGTGCAGCAACGAGTGCTCGTCGCCGCCCACGGACACCTGGTAGGCCAGGCGCGTGCCCTCCCGGGAGGGCGACCAGCGGTCGAGGGTCGTGCGGCCGGTCGGGTCGAGGGCGGTGGGGTCGAGCAGCACGCGCTCCACGCCGTCCACGCGCACGTAGAGCACGGGGAGGTCCTGGTCGGGGTCGCGCCGGGTGTAGAACGCGCGGCCCGCCCGCCACACGGGGACGCCGACGGAACCGGTCCGCATCAGCTCGGAGACGCGGGCGCCGAGGGCGTCGCGGCCGGGCATCGCGTCCAACCACGAACGGGTGAGTTCGTCCTGGGCGGCCGACCAGGCGGCGGTGCGGGGGTCGGCCGGGTCCTCCAGCCAGCGGTAGGGGTCGGCCACGGCGTGCCCGTGCAGGTCCTCGACGAGGTCGAGCCGTTCGGCGGCCGGGTAGGTGGTCGTCGCAGGCAGCGCTGCGCGGGGAGGCTCGGTCACCTCGCCGAGCGTAGCGCGCGAGTTGAAAACGATCGTCAACAGGGCTGGGTTCACCGAAGTTTCAGGCACGACTCCGTGACACGTCACATATCACAGGTGATTTTTGTCGGTGATCTGTGGTCTCCTAGGGCTGAACCGGTGGAGGTGGTCGCGTGCCAGACCGACAACCCACCCCGATCGGCGCCCTGGTGAACGCCGGGATCGCGTCGTCGGTCCCGTCCGGCCAAAAACAGCTCGGCGTGCACGCCGTGGTCGGCGGGGAGGGAGCCGGTCCGGCCCCCTTGGTGCTGCCCTGGGGGAGGCGCAAGGTCCTCCTGCTCAACGCCACGTTCGAGCCCCTGACCGCCCTGCCGCTGCGGCGCGCCGTGGTGCTGGTGGTGTGCGGGAAGGCGGAGGTGGTGCACGGCGACCCGCAGGGGGCCGTGGTCCACTCCTCGACGGCCGAGGTGGTCGTGCCGTCGGTGATCAGGCTGGCGAACTACGTGCGGGTGCCCTACCGCGGCCGGGTCCCGCTGACCCGCGCCGGGCTGATGCACCGCGACCGGTACCGCTGCGCCTACTGCGGCGGGCGGGCCGAGACGATCGACCACGTCGTGCCGCGCAGCCGGGGCGGCGCGCACTCGTGGACCAACTGCGTCGCCTGCTGCGCCAAGTGCAACCACCGCAAGGCCGACAAGCTGCTGTCGGAGCTGGGGTGGAGGTTGCGCGTGGTGCCCGCGGCGCCTCGCGGGCCCCATTGGCGGCTGCTGGCCGGCGTCACCGAGGCCGACCCGCTGTGGCTGCCCTACCTGGGCGAACCCGCCGCCTGACGCCCCTGGTCACGCCGCCGGGGCGAGGTCCTCGCGGCGCGCCGTGATGCGCACGGAGTCGGACGCGGTGATCCGCACGGACTCCCGCGAGGTGATGCGCACCGAGTCCCGCGCGGTGATCCGGACCGAGTCCCGGCCCGTGATCCGGACCGAGTCGGAGGCCGTGATGCGCACGGAGTCGGAGGCCGTGATGCGCACCGAGTCCCGCGAGGTGATCCGCACCGAGTCGGAGGCCGTGATCCGGACGGAGTCGGACGCGGTGATCCGAACGGAGTCCGAAGCGGTGATGCGCACCGAGTCGGAGAACGCCGGCGGAGCCTGAACAGTCGTAACGCTCTGCTCCGATCGGGTGTACGGCGAAAGGGTGAGGGCGGCGACCTGAGCGTGGTTCACGGTGTACATGTCGTGGCCTCCGAGACGTATGGGACGGGATTTTTGATCCCTGAAGGGGTGCGCAAGAGCCGTACAGGTGAAAAGTTAGAAGCCGAGTGGGCTCGGGACAAGACGCCAAACCGGCCGCCATTCACCTCCTTCCGGGCGAAGTCCTTCCGGGTGCACGCGCTGCGACGATCGAGCGGTCGGACTGCTGCATCCGGCGTCCACGACCACCGCGGGTGACATCTCTCCTGGTAGGGGTGGCCCCGATCGGGCCTCCCCATGCCACGTGCCCTCGCACACCGGGTGTGATGGGGCGCGGGTCGGGGGCCGTCACCGGCGTCCCAAGGGCTGGGCGGCGCGCGGAGCGTGACGGGGCCTCACATCACCGGCGCGGCGTTCACAGATAGCGCGCCCGCCGGCGGGCCGGCGCGGACCGGGCCCGACCCGCCCAGTGCGGATACGGGTGACCTCGCCCTGAGCGGACCGGGGCGATCGGTTACCGTAACCGCCGTGACCATCGTGGAGACCGTGCTCGTCTTCGCGCTGATCCCGCTGGCCATCTACGGCGTGATCACGCTACTGACGCTGAGGCCGAAGGCCACCCGCATCCAGCGGTACCGGCCGGGCCAGGAATGGGATTACGCGCCCGTGTGGTGGACCGCCAACCCCGCCGGCCTGCCCGGTGGCGCCCACCAGGTCGCCACCGCGCCGGTCGAGGGCCGCACCGCCAAGGGAGGCGCTCGTGGCAACTGGTGAGCTGACCCGTGCCGAGGTCGACCCGTCGACCCTGCCGCTCGGTGCGGCCGTGACCAACAGCGGTCGCGTGTCCGCGGCGAAGATGTACGAGCCGCACGCGCCGAGCCTGCCGTTCACCGCCGTGCAGCTGTCGACGCTGGACGAGGCGCTGACGCTGGCGAGCCGCACCACCGGCCTGGACTTCAGCGTCTACCTCGGCGCGCTGGGCGCGGAGACCCGCGCGCGGGCCGAGGAGCTGCACGCCTCCACCGGGCGCCCCGCGCACGCCGTGCTGATCGCGGTGTCGCCGGGCGAGCGCGTGGTCGAGGTGGTGACCGGCGAGGAGTCCCACCGGCGGCTGCCGGACCGCGCCGCGAAGCTCGCCGTCATGAGCATGATCGCCTCCTTCAAGGAGGGCGACCTGGCCGGCGGCCTGATCAGCGGCCTGCGGATGCTGACCGACCAGGCTGGTCACGCCCCCAAGCAGCACTGACGCACCCGCACGCCCGAGAAGGCCCCGGCCCCGCGGTCGGGGCCTTTGCGCGTCCTGGACCTCGCGTCCCCTGACGACGACGGGGGTGGCACCCGCGAGTGCCACCCCCGTCGTCGTCAGGTCCTCAGGACCGGTCGAACTCCTGGGCCGCCAGGGCGCGGACGATGCCCGCCCGGCCCTCCGACACCAGCCGCCGCAGGGCGGGTGGGCGCTCCTCGGCCAGCCAGGCGTCCGCCGCCGCCACCGTCTCCTGGTGGATCGACCACGACGGGAACAGCCCGACCACCACCGACTGGGCGCGCTCGCTCGACCGGCGGTCCCACACGTCGGCCACGTCCGCGAAGTACCGCTCCACGAACGGCTGGAGCAGGGTCTTCTGCCCGGCGTGCTGGATGCCTGCCACGATGGCCTCGGACACCGCGTTCGGCAGCTCGTCGTCGTGCACGGCCCGGTCCCACGCCTCGGTCTTGGCCTCGATCGTGGGCCGCAGGGCGCGGGCCGACTCGGCGCGGCGCCGGCCGGTCGCGGTCGGGTCGCGCTCCTCCTCGGCGCGGATCTCGTCCAGGCCCGCCGCGCCGTGGGCGACCAGCGCGTGCAGCAGCCGCCACCGCAGGTCGGTGTCCACGTCCAGGCCCTCCAGCACGTCCGTGCCGTCGTACCAGCCGCGCAGCACGGCCAGCGAGGGCTCGTCCAGCACGGAGCCGGCCAGCGAGTTCACGAACGCCAGCTGGTGGTCCGAACCGGGCTCCGCGGCCCGCGCCAGCTCCAGCACCCGCGTGGTGAACCGCCGCCAGCCCTCGTCGCGCCACGAGGCGTCGGCGTAGGAGGACAGCGCGGTCTGCGCCTGGAGCAGCAGCCGCTGCACCACGCCGACCTCGGTCTCCGCCGCCAGCCCGCCCAGCACCAGGTTGACGAAGTCGCGGGCCTTCAGCTCGGCCTCGCGGGTCATCTCCCACGCCGCCGACCAGCACAGGGTGCGCGGCAGCGGCTCGGCGATGTCGGAGATGTGGTCGATCAGCGACGCCAGCGAGTCCGGGTCCAGCCGCATCGTGCAGTAGGTCAGGTCGTCGTCGTTGACCAGCACCAGCTTGCCCCGGTGCACGCCGACCAGCTCCGGCACCTCGGTCCGCTCGCCCGACACGTCCAGCTCGACGCGGTGCTTGCGCACCAGCTTGCCGTTCTCGTCGTCGTAGACGCCGATGGCCAGCCGGTGCGTGCGCAGCTCGCCCGCGCCCGGCCGGGCCCCGCCCTGGAGGACGGCGAACTCGGTGAAGCGGCCCTCCGCGTCGACGGTGAACTTCGGGCGCAGCAGGTTCAGGCCGGTGGTCTCCAGCCACTGGGCGCTCCACCACGACAGGTCGCGGCCGGACGCCTCCTCCAGCGCGCCGAGCAGGTCGGCCAGCGTGGCGTTGCCCCACTCGTGCTTGGCGAAGTACACCCGCAGGCCGGCCAGGAAGTTCTCCAGCCCCACGTACGCCACGAGCTGCTTGAGGACGCTGGCGCCCTTGGCGTAGGTGATGCCGTCGAAGTTGACCTCGACCGCCTGGAGGTCCGGGATGTCCGAGGCCACGGGGTGCGTGGACGGCAGCTGGTCCTGCCGGTACGCCCAGGACTTCTCGATCTTGGCGAACGTGGTCCACGCCTGCCGGTACTCGGTCGCCTCGGCCTGCGCCAGCACCGACGCCCAGGTGGCGAACGACTCGTTCAGCCACAGGTCGTCCCACCAGCGCATGGTGACCAGGTCGCCGAACCACATGTGCGCCATCTCGTGCAGCACGGTCTCGGCGCGCCGCTCGTACAGGTAGCGGGTCACCCGGCTGCGGAAGACGTAGTCCTCCAGGAAGGTGACGCAGCCCGCGTTCTCCATCGCGCCCGCGTTGAACTCCGGCACGAAGCACTGGTCGTACTTGCCGAACGGGTACTCGACGCCGAACGCGCCGTGGAAGAAGCCGAAACCCTGCTTGGTCTCGGTGAACAGGCGCTCGTGGTCCATGTGCGGGGCCAGCGAGGCGCGGCAGTAGATGCCCAGCGGGATGGTGGTCCCACCGTCGGTGAACTCGTCGCGCCACTCCGCGTACGGGCCCGCGACCAGCGCCACCAGGTAGGTGGAGATGGGCTTCGTGGTCCCGAAGCGGTGCACGTCCGCGCCGCCCGGCCCGTCCTCAGTGGACTCGATCGCGGCGTTGGAGATGACCTTCCAGTGGTGCGGCGCGGTCACCGTCAGGGTGTAGACGGCCTTCAGGTCGGGCTGGTCGAAGCAGGCGAACATGCGCTTGGCGTCCGCCGTCTCGAACTGCGAGTACAGGTAGACCTCGCCGTCGACCGGGTCGACGAACCGGTGCAGGCCCTCGCCGGTGTTCATGTACCGGCAGTCGGCCTCGACGACCAGCTCGTTGACGTCGGCCAGGTCGGGCAGGTGGAGGCCGTCCTCCTCCCGGTAGGAGGACACGTCGACCTCGCGGCCGTTGAGCACGGCGCGGTGGACGTTGGCGGCGACGATGTCGATCCACGAGGACTCGCCCGGCGTGCGGCTGCGGAACGTGACCACCGTGGTGGAGCGGAACGTGTCCGAGCCGGGCTTGCCGCCGCCGTCGGTCAGGTCCAGCTCGATCCGGTAGGAGTCGACCTCCAGCAGCGCAGCCCGTTGCTGCGCCTGGTCGCGGGTGAGGTTGGGTGCCGCCACTGGTCACCTCGTCTGCCGGCGCACTTGGCGCTGACCTCGTCGGAACGGGATAGGTGTCGCATGGGTGAACACGACAGTCGCATCCAATCACGACGCGTGCCGAGAAGTGGACAGGCGTCCGAGGGAAGACTGCGTCACATCGCTTCGTTGTGAAGGGGTGAACGCCGCACCCGCGGCACGCACCGGCACGGATGGAGAGCACCGCATGTCGACCGAGGGACGCACGGCCGTCGACTTCTACTTCGACCCGATCTGCCCGTTCGCGTGGATCTCGTCCCGGTGGATCCTGGAGGTCGAGAAGCAGCGGGACATCGACCTGAACTTCCGGGTCATGAGCCTGTCCGTGCTGAACGAGGGCCGTGACGTGTCGGCCGAGTACCGGGAGATGCTCGACCGCGGGTGGGGCCCGGTGCGGGTGGCCATCGCGGCGGCGAAGCTGAAGGGCGACGGCGTGCTGCGCGACCTCTACACCGCGTTCGGCACCCGCATCCACAACCAGGGCAACAAGGACTGGGACCAGGTCATCACGGAGGCGCTGGACGAGCTGGGCCTGCCCGCGGAGCTGGCCGAGGCGGCGCACACCGACGAGCACGACGAGGACCTGCGGGCCAGCCACCACCGGGGCATGGACCCGGTGGGCACGGACGTGGGCACGCCGACCATCCACATCGACGGGGTGGCGTTCTTCGGGCCGGTGCTCAGCAAGATCCCGCGCGGCGAGGACGCGGTGAAGGTGTTCGACGGCGCGCGGCTGCTGGCGGGCTTCCCGCAGTTCTTCGAGCTGAAGCGCACCCGGACCGGTGGCCTGGACTTCTCCTGACGCGCGCGGTGTGACACCCTTGGGCGCGATCCGTCCAAGAGTGTCACATCACGTTCGGGGAGCCTGTCGTGATCGAGGTCGTCAACCCGACCACCGAGGAGGTCCTCGGCACCGTCCGCGCCGGCACCGCCGGTGACGTGGACGCCGCCGTGACCAGGGCCGCCGCCGCGTTCCCGGGGTGGTCGGCGACCCCGGTGGAGGAGCGGCTGGCCGTCGTGCGGGCCGTGGCGGACGGGCTCTCGGCGCGGGCGGGCGAGTTCGCCTCGACCATGACCGCCGAGATGGGCACGCCCATCACGTTCGCGTCGAGGGTGCAGGTGCCCAACCCGATCGGCATCGCCCGCGGTATCGAGACCACACTTTCGGGTGGATATTTCGACGGCGAGGAGATCGGCAACTCGCTGGTGCTGCGGGAGCCGGTCGGCGTGGTCGCGGCCATCACGCCGTGGAACTTCCCGCTCCAGCAGATGGTCGCCAAGGTGGTGCCCGCGCTGGCCGCCGGGTGCACCGTGGTGCTGAAGCCGAGCGAGCTGGCGCCGTTCACCGCCGACCTGCTGGCGTCGGTGCTGTCGGGCGCGGGGGTGCCCGAAGGGGTGTTCTCGCTGGTCCACGGCACGGGACCGGTGGTCGGCGAGGCCCTGGCGGCTCACCCGATGGTGGACATGGTGTCGTTCACCGGCTCGACGCGCGCCGGGCGGCGGGTGTCCGCGCTGGCCGCCGGGACGGTCAAGCGGGTGGCGCTGGAGCTGGGCGGCAAGTCCGCGAACGTCGTGCTGGACGACGCCGACCTCGCGCGGGCGGTGAAGATCGGCGTGGCCAACGCGTTCATGAACAACGGGCAGGCGTGCAGCGCGTGGACCCGGCTGCTGGTGCCGTCCTCCCGGCACGACGAGGCGCTGGAGGTCGCCGTCGCGGCGGCGGCGAAGTATGTGCCGGGCGACCCGACCGCGCCCACCACCCGGCTGGGCCCCGCCGTGTCGGCCGCCCAGCGCGACCGCGTCGTCGGCTACATCCGGCAGGGCGTGGCCGAGGGCGCGAAGCAGGCCCTGGGCGGGCCGGACGCGCCCACGTCCCGCGGCTTCCACGTCGCGCCCACGGTGTTCGGGCAGGTCACAGCCGACATGACCATCGCGCAGGAGGAGATCTTCGGCCCGGTCCTGTCGGTCATGCCCTACACCGACGAGGACGACGCCGTCCGCATCGCCAACTCGACCATCTACGGCCTGGGCGGCGCGGTCTTCTCGGCCGACCCCGCCCGCGCCCTGGCCGTGGCCAAGCGCCTGCGCACGGGCCAGGTGGACATCAACGGCGCGGCGTTCAACACGAGCGCCCCGTTCGGCGGCTACCGCCAGTCGGGCAACGGCCGCGAGTTCGGCCGCCACGGCCTCGACGAGTTCACCGAACTGAAGTCGATCCAACGCTGACCCCGCGTGTCCTCCACTCAGACATCGCGTGTCCTCCACTCCGGCACCGCGAGTCGCACGGTCAGGCTTCCACCTGACACCTCCGGGCCTCGGCCTCACGTGCCGCGAACGCGCGACTCGCGGTGTCCGACCGGAGGACACGCGATACCGGAGTGGAGGACACGCGCGGTTCAGGTGGGGCGCAGGGTGCCGTTGGTCAGGCGGGGGACGGCGGTGCTCACGTTGACCCGGGAGGCCAGGGCCACGTCGGGGGCGTGGCCGGCGGCGATCAGCTCCCGGCCCGAGACGCAGGCGGTCAGGGCCTCGGCGACCGGGGTCCGGTCGTAGGTCTCGGCCGCGATCTTGGCCTCGACGGAGGCGGGGCCCAGGCCCTGGGCCAGGAGGGCGGAGAGCACGGCGCCCGCGCCCAGGAGGTCTTCCACGGCCGGGCGCAGCGGGCCGAACGTCGCGGTGTCGCGGGGCGTGGTGACGTCGACGCCCCAGCGCTCGCCGGCCGGGATCACGCCGATCGGGCCCCCGCCCGCCAGGTCGGCCGCCGCCGCGGCCACCGCACCCGCGTTGCGCAGGCACCCCGCCAGCACGATCGCCCCGGTCCCCGCCGCCGCGTCGCACAGCGTGGCCCCGTTCGGCGACGGCAGCTCCAGCTCCACCCCGGCGGGCACCCCCACCAGCGACGACGGCCGCAGCGACCACGACGGGTCCGCCGGCGCCGCCGCGCTCGCGCGGTCCGCCCACCGGACCGGCCGCACCGAGCCGCCCCGCGCCACCACGACGTCCACCGCCGTCGAGAACGACAGCACGTCCACGACCACGAGCACCGCGCACGAACCCCCGAGCGCGGACACCCCCTCGCCGCCCCACTCCAGCCTCAGCCGGCAGCCCTCTTGTCCGAACACCGGGCCAAGGATGGCAGACTGCCTGACGTGCGCGTTTATCTGGGATCGGACCACGCGGGCTTCGAGCTGAAGAACGCCCTCGCCAAGCACCTGTCCGACGCGGGCCACGACGTGGTCGACGTCGGCCCCGCCGTGTACGACGCGGAGGACGACTACCCGCCGTTCTGCATCGAGGCGGCCCGCCGGGTCGTCGGGGAACCCGGCAGCCTGGGGGTGGTGATCGGCGGCTCCGGCAACGGGGAGCAGATCGCGGCCAACAAGGTGCCCGGCGCCCGCGCCGCGCTCGCCTACAGCGTGGAGACCGCGAAGCTGGCGCGCGAGCACAACGACGCCCAGCTGATCGGCCTCGGCGCGCGGATGCACACCACCGAGGAGGCGTTCGCGATCGTGGAGGCCTTCCTCGCCACCCCGTTCTCCGGGCAGGAGCGGCACGCCCGCCGCATCGACATCCTCCGCGAGTACGAGCGCACCGGCGAGGCACCGCCCCTCCCGTGAGCCGGACCCGACCGTGAGCCGGACCTACCGGGGGACCGCCAGTGCCTGAGGGCCACACGCTGCACCGCCTGGCGCGGCTGCACCAGCGCCGCTACGCGGGCTCGACCGTGCGCGTGTCGAGCCCGCAGGGCAAGTTCCCCGCCGGGCTCGTGGACGGCCGCCTGTTCGAGCGGGCCGAGGCCCACGGCAAGCACCTGTTCCACGTCTACGGGCCGGACGCGACCGTGCACGTCCACCTGGGCCTCTACGGCTCGTTCACCGAGTCGCCGCACCCGGTGACCGAGCCGGTGGGGCAGGTCCGGATGCGCCTGGTCGGCGCCACGCACTGGACCGACCTGCGCGGCCCGACCCGGTGCGAGGTGCTGACCGACGCCGAGGTCGCCGCCCTGCACGCTCGCCTGGGCCCGGACCCGCTGCGCCGCGACGGCAGGCCCGAACCGGTGTACGCGCGGGTGTCGAGGTCGCGGCAGTCCATCGCGGTGCTGCTGATGGACCAGAGCGTGCTGGCGGGCGTCGGCAACGTCTACCGCGCCGAGATCCTGTTCCGGCACGGGGTCCACCCGTACACGCCGGGCAACCGGATCGACCGGGCCCTGTGGGACGACATGTGGTTCGACCTCGTCGTGCTCATGCGGGCGGGCGTGAAGGTCGGGCGCATCGACACCGTGCGGCCGGAGCACCTGCCCGAGGTCACCGGCCGCGCGCCGCGCCAGGACCGGCACGGCGGCGAGGTGTACGTGTACCGCCGCACCGGGCTGCCGTGCCTGGTCTGCGGCACGCCCGTGGCCGCCGCCGAGCTGGCCGGGCGCAACCTCTACTGGTGCCCGACCTGCCAGGCGCCCTAGAAGTCGAACCCGCCGCCGAAGTCCCCGCCGAAGTCGCCCCCGAAATCACCGCCGAAGTCGCCGCCGGCGTCACCCGCGTCCCCAGGATCGCCGGCGTCACCCGCGTCGTCGCCCGCGTCCACGCCGTCGGCGAACCCGTCGGCGTAGGCGACGCCCGCCATGCCCGAGAACATGGCGCTGAACAGCAGCATCGAACCCAGGCCCCAGGCGCCCGCCACCAGCGCGGGCTTCCACCACGGCTCGGAGTACCAGCCCTGCGGCACGGGCCGCCCGGCCACCACGCCGCCCGGGTAGTAGTGCGGCGTGCGCGAACCCGGCCGCGGCGAGGCCGCGTAGCGGTGGCCCTCCACCGTGACGTCGCGGTCCTCCGACACCGCGCCCGCGCGGCCCTGACCGGCGAGGCCCGGCAGCTCGGGACCCGGGTCGAGGCCCATCGCGGTGCGCGCGGCCCGCACGTAGTACAGGCCCTCCATGGCGGTCTGGGTGACCAGCCGGCACTGCTCGGTCGTGCGCGCCTGCTCCATCTGCGACCCGGCCGCGGTGAACCGCTCGGACGCGTCCGCCAGCGCCTGCTGGGAGGCGGTGTCGGTGCCGGTCAGGTTCATCACCTGGCCGCCGAGCCGCTCCACCCAGCGCCGGGCCTCGGCCTGGGCGTCCTCCAGCTCGCGCCGGCGCTTCCCGGCGGCGTTCCGCGCGAGCAGCCAGCCCGCGCCCACGACGAGGACCAGCAGGACGACCAGCACGATCCCGGTGCTCATGACCGGTCAACGTCCCCGTGCCGGTGCGGGTTCCCGCAGTGGGTCAGAACACCTCGGGGCAGTGCGGCTCGTGCTCGCCCAGGAACGCGTGCGACAGGGCGGCCACCGCGCCGGGCGCCACCTCGCGCACCCGCTGCGCCCGCGCCAGCGTGGCCAGCCGCGTGCCGCCCAGGTAGGCCGCGCCCAGCGCCTGCACGTCCAGCTCGACGTCCGGGGCGTCGTCCACCCGCTGCGCGGTCGCCTCGCCGCCCTTCACGGTCAGCCGCACGCGGCCCGCGTTCCACGGGCAGAAGTCGTCGGCGACCTCCAGCACGAGGTCCACGTCCGAGCCGTAGCGGCGCTGGGCGAGCGCGCGGTCCACGTCCACCAGGCGCACCCACAGCGAGTCGGACCTGCCGCGCAGCGCCAGCCGCGGGTCGTCCAGCAGGTGCGTGATCGGGTCGTCGGAGGCGGTGAAGAACTTCAGCTCGCCGATCAGGTCCACGTCCAGCAGGTAGCGGTAGAGCGCCGCGTACGCCTCGGGGGTGCGCGCCGCGATCTCCCGCACGTGCAGCTCGTTGCGCGGGCCGCGGTCCTGCCAGTCCTGCTTCACCCGGTACACCGCGTACCCGTCGGGGTGCTTCACCCAGCGGTAGGAGCTCAGGCCGCCGCGGTCGCGCTCCTCGTCGGCGAACTGGTGCGCCCAGAACGGCTCCGTGCGGCTCAACCAGCCCGTGCGGGTCGGGCGCAGCTCCTCGTAGAGGGCCTTCAGGTGCGGCATCGCCTCGTCGCGGGTCACTTCGAGGACCCGGGCGTCGCCGGTCGCCGTGCCGCGCCGGAACGCGGCGTTCTTCGGCACGGACAGGCGGGTGAACTCGGCCGCGAGCCCGTAGCCGAAGCGGCCGTAGATCCCCGCTTCCGACGCCCACAGCGCGGCCACCGCCTCGCGACCGCCGTCGTGCAGGCCCTCCAGCTGGGCGCGCATGAGCCGGGTGAGCACGCCCCGCCTGCGGTGACCGGGTTTCACGCCGACCGACGAGACGGCGGCGACCGGCCGCGGGCCGCTGCCGGGCAGGGTCATCTCGCGGGTCTGGACGACGCCGCCGCCGATCAGCTCGTCACCGTCGAACACGCCCAGCGAGCGCTCCGGCTCGAACAGCTCGCGGTAGCGCTCGGCGTCCTCGTCACGGGTCTCGCCGAGGAACGCCGCATCGACCACGCGCTGGAACTCGGGCAGGTCGTCGTGGGTCAGGGTGCGGTGGGTGAGGGCCATGGGCTGTTCTATACGCCGATCGCGGGTTCGGCGCGATCCAATTCAGGGGTCGCCCGATCTTGTGACGTTCCGGGATGCTGCGCTGGTGGACCCCCATGCGCTCGCGAGCGCGCTCCGCACCGACGCGACGGCGTTGGCGATCGCGGCCGACCTGGCCCCGCGCGACCGGCCCGTGCCGGGGTGCCCGGGGATGACGGTCGAGGACCTGGTCGTGCACGTCGGCACCGTCCACCGGCGGGTGACGCGGTGGATCACGCGCGGCGCGCGGCCGGACGGGTGGTCGTGCGCGCCGGGGGACGCCGACCCGGTCGACTGGTACCGCGTCGGCGCGGCGTCGCTGATCGGCGCGCTGGACCCGGCGCGTGCCGCCGCACCCGCGCCGACGTGGTGCCCGTGGGACGGCACGCTGGGGTTCTGGCTGCGGCGGATGGCGCATGAGACGGCCGTGCACCGGGTGGACGCGCAGGCGGCGGTGGGCGTGGCGGCGCCGCTGGACCCCGTGCTGGCGGTGGACGGCATCGACGAGGTGCTGCGGCTGTGGCTGGGCTGCCACCAGCCGCCGGCCGCGCACACCTCCGGGCGGGCGTTGGCGTTGCGGGTGCCGGGGAGGGAGTGGACCGTGGCGCTGCGCGAGGGGGTCGTCGACTACTGCCCGGGCGCGCCGGCGGACGCGGTGGTCAGCGGGTCGCCGTCCGCGGTCGACCTGTGGCTGTGGGGGCGGGTGGGCGAGTCGCAGCTGTCGGTCGAGGGTGATCCCGGGGTGGTCAGGGCCTTCCGGGCGGCGGTCGCCGGTGCGACGGGGTAGTTCACCGCGAAGTGCGGTGAACGGGTTCGCCCGGGGAGCACACTGTGCCGATGGACAAGCTGCGCGTGATCCTGAGGTGCCTGGTGTCGTTCACCATCGGCTTCCTCATGGTGCTGCTGGCGATCCGCTTCGGCGAGGCGCTGTGGCGCGCGGTCACGTCGTACGGGAGGTAGGCCGTTCGGAGCCGTCCCCTCGGGCCCGTCGGACTTCGCGCGGCAGCCCCCGAAAACGGCCCGGCCGGAACCGGGTGCGTGGTTGCATGGGGGTGTGACCTGGGACCCGTTCGGCACTTTGGCGCAGACGCTCTGGATCACCGGCGGTCAGTGGGCGGGCAAGAGCACCGTCGCGAGGATCCTCGCGGTCCGATGTGGACTGACCGCGTACCACTACGACTACCACGACGCGCGCGGGCACCTGGACCGGCGCGTCGCCGCGGGCATCGAGCTGATCGACGCGGAGCAGGCGTACGTCCGCAACACGCCGCGGCAGACGGCGGAGCACGTGCTCGCCGGTTTCCCCCGGCGCTTCGAGTGGGCGCTGGACGACCTGCGCGGCCTGGTGTCGGGTCGGCCGATCATCGCGGAGGGGTGGGGCCTGAGGCCGGAGCTGGTGGCGCCCCTGGTGCGCTCGCCGAGGCAGGTGATCGTGATGGTGCCGACCGACGAGTTCCGCCTGCACCAGGCGGCGACCCTGGAGCGGGCCCGGGCGCTGTCGCAGCCGGTGAGCGACCCGGAACTGGGGCAGCGCAACCGCCTCGAACGGGACCGGCTGGTGGCCGCGGACGCGGTGGCGAAGGCGAGGGGGCTGGGCATCCGGGTGCTGGAGGTGGACGGTTCGCTGGACGCCGAAGCCGTGGCCGACGTGGTGGCCGAGCACTTCGGGTTGAGCTGATCTCGGTGGGGGAGTCGGGGGAGTCGCGGGGAGCGGCCGGGGAGTCCTGGCGGGCTTGAACCGTTCCCCGCGACCCGGTTGACCGGTTCTTCGTGGGTATTGTGGGTACTCCGGCGGGAACTGGTCGGGGCCGAGCGTAGGGGTTCGCGGGGGCCGCGCGTCAAGCCGAGGAATTGCCACGTTCGTGTGGATCTTTTTGTCGGCCGCCCCGGCGGCACCGGTTTCCGATTGCGATAGCAAGCCTGTGAGCTGGGGTTTTGCCGAGGCGCAGTTGTTTCCCCGCAACCCATTCCCGTGCCGGTGGGGTATGGCCGGACGGTTTGTCGGACCAGGCTGCACTGGGGCCTTCGTCGTTTTCGCCCGATACCCGGTTAACGGCACTCCGGTCAATCCGCCGACGGCGGTGCCGTACCGATCGGGGTGAGGTGCGACGTCGTCCCTGAGGATCAGAGGATCCGAGTGGGTCCCGTTGTCGGCCCGAGGGCGGCGGGGTGGAGGGCCGGCCGACCGCGAGACCGTCCACAAGGGACGGTCCGCGAGGCTGTCACCAGCGAGGAAAGGGGAGAGCGGGTGACGGGAATCGAACCCGCATGACCAGCTTGGAAGGTCTGGCAGCGATCAAGCCCCTGACCAGGTAACCCTCTGACCAGTGCCTTTGTTCGCCATCTGACCGCCCGCGCCCCTAACTGGCCGCTGTTGACCCTGGGATGGGGCATGCGAGGGGCACGGGCGGGAGGCTTGTTGGTGGCAGCATCTGGTGGCAGGTAGCCAGTCGAAGTTCCGCCTATAAGGCTTAGTCAAATAATAAGCCTTAACTTTTCGTACTGTCTTCCTCTTCGTCTGCATCCTCATATGGCGGATACGCTGCAAGGAATTCGGCGTCATCCCACCACTGTTCGGCGTGATCCCGGAATGCGTCAGCGGCTACCTGAGGAAGTGGTGTCAAAACGGTTGGGTGCTGCATTCCGATGGTATTTATAGAAGTTCCAATCGTTAGAACGGCATCTCGTCCCGCTACGATCCTGTCATGCAGCACTCCGTTGGCGGCTACTCGTATTTCGATCTCGTGGTCAGAGCCGCTGTTGATAAGTACTGCCATTGCTGCGCGCTCCTCCTGTTTTACTCTTGCGGATATGAGGATTCGAGAAACTGTGGTATAGGCTTTGATTGTCAACAATTGTTCAAGGCGTAGATATGGGTCAATGACTAGCGCATCGCCCATTTCTGCCAACCTTCTGACGAACGTCGGATATGCCAACTCATTGTGCGAGTCCAGAACTACGACTTCAAGGGCCTCATCTTCATTTTCGTTACTATATTCCGCGCTGCGAAGCAAGGCGCGTCCAAGTGGTGTAACGCCGATCCCGCCGCGTTCGTCTTTGTCGATCCATTCGAGTCGGAGGAGGTGTTCAATGAAAGTTTCAGGCGGTGTTGGAGGTCCGTATTCGGCTGGAACTTCTGGTTCGATCAGTTCCGAAGTAAAGACACCCGATTTAATGAATGGAATCAATGTGTTTCTTAGTAGACTGCTATTAACTCCGCTTAGTGCGCTAATCATTTCACTATTGCCTAGCGGTCCGAATGAAGCCCCCCTCATGGCTTCTACAATGGGGGACGTATGGCGATAGCGAGCTGGTCTTCCCGCTTTAATTAGGGTCCCTGGTTTCCCTGGCTTCGGTTTTGGTGCAGACATCCATTGGTTGATATGGTTTTCATGAGGCCGGCTACCTCCTCTATTTGCGGCGGATATGAATGACAGGGCCTTGTATTGATCATCGTCTAGGATTTGCATCGCGCTCCTTGTTCCACGACTGGCCTAGTAGTGTGACAGAGTGGGGGTGCGCTTCCAAGGAGTCGAGTTGGCGAGTCGCACCATGGTTAGGCTTTCCTTCGTTGACGCATGTCTTGATGCCCGGTCAGTGTGTATAGCTTCGTCGGCAAGGCGGCGAAGCCGTCGCGGCAGTCGATCGCCGTGACCAGCGCTGACAACTGTGTGATCGCGCGATCGTCCCGACCTGGTGGTTGGAATGGCTTGGTGGCGGCTCAGGTCTGCGTGGCGCGCCGCCTACTGCCACGTGCACTGACTCCGCGGGCGGCCGACGGGCAGAGCGGAGCGGGAGCCCGGCGTGCCGCGATGCGGAGTCGGTGCAAACGTGAGTTGGGACTGGCCGCGCGTAGCCGCAGGTGGCGCGACTTGATCCCGTAGAGCGGAATTCGGCAACGCAGCAGGTTGGCTGTGGTGGTGTGGTCATGGCGCGAGGTGGCTGCTTAGGTTGAACATGTGGACTTGATCGCGCGGGCCTGCGCGGTGGCGGAGAGGTGGCTTGCCGACTCGTTGCCTCGGCGGTGGGCGCATGTGCAAGGCGTGGCCAAGCGGACTGGGCTGGTGAGTGCGGGCTTCAGTGCGGAGGACCGGGAGCTGCTGACGGCGGCGGCTGTTCTTCACGATGTGGGGTACGCGCCGGAGTTGGCTAGGACTGGGTTTCATCCGCTTGATGGAGCCCGGTATCTCGAAGAGCAGAACTTTCCTGGCCGATTGTGTGCGCTTGTCGCGCACCACTCCTGCGCCTGGTTGGAGGCGGAGTTGAGAGGGTGCTCGGCTGAGCTGGCTTACTGGGTGGATGAGCGGACGCCGTTGCGGGATGCGCTGTGGTGGGCGGACATGACCACTGGGCCGGACGGGGATGTCGTCGACGTCCATGAGCGGATAGCGGAGATCCGGGAGCGATATGGGCCGGAAGACCTGGTGTCTCTCTTCATCCGCCAGGCGGAGCCTGAGTTGGTGGCTGCGGTGGAGCGCACGGAAGCTCGGTTGCGGGCGGCGGGAATCGAGGTCACGTGAAGTAGGGCTCGGCGCGATCGCTGAGGCCGTGCTGGATGCGTAGTTGGATGGATGGGTGGATGTCCAGGTTGCTTAGGTGGCTCGGCTCTACCCAGTGGACCTCCTTGGACTCACTGCTTGTGCGCAGCTCGCCTCCGATCGGCTGAGCGCGGAAGCAGATGGAGAACTCCTGGCGAACCTCGCCATCGTCGTAGGCCATCACGTGGTTGGGGTTCGAGTAGAGGCCGACCAGGCTGGTGACGTGCACCGTGATGCCGGTTTCCTCTTCGACCTCGCGGACGACGGCTTGGGCGAGGGTTTCGCCTACGTCTTGGCCTCCGCCGGGGATGGCGTACTTGTCGTTGTCGGTGCGGCGGATCATCAGGAGGCGGCCGGTGGGGTCTTGGACGATGGCGCTGACGGCTACGCGGATGCTGTTCGCCTTGGGGGCGTTCGGGTCGTTGAGGTAGTCGGTGCGCGTCATGGGTCGACCTTGTCAGAAGGTGGTGCGCTTCGCGCTGGCCCAGACGGTCTCCAGGCTCTCCGAGTAGGTCTCGAAGAGGTCGCCTGCGGAGAGGCGGCGTAGGTGGAGGGCTGGGGCGTGGGCTCCGGGGAAGCCGTAGACGTGGGTGTTGACGATCATCTCGTCGTCGAAGCGGAAGACTGAGTTGTAGAGGGTCGTCTTGTGGAGGCGGACCTCGATGCCCGGGACGTCTGCCAGGGGGCGGACGAACGCCAGGGCGTTGCGGATGCGGGCGGCGACCGTGCCCTTGCCCAGGTGCTCCTCCTCGCTGCGGCGGGCTGCTTCGCGGCCTGCCGGGTCACCGAAGAGGAGTCGGATTTTGGCGCCCTCCTCGGCCTTGCGGCGCAGCTCCTTGGCGAAGGTGGGACGTTCGACCAGGAAGAGGGCTGCCAGGGACAAGACCTCGATGTGGCTGGTGGCGTCGTTGAGGAGGCGGTCCCACAGGTCCGCGGGGATGTTGTTGCGGTGGGGGTAGACCTTGACGACCTCTGACTCCGCGATCTCGGCCTTGCGGTCTGCGGCTACCGCGTCGGGCCAGAGGTAGTTCTCCGTCTCGCGGACCATCGAGGCGATGGCGTGGCGGTGGCGTGGGTAGGGGAGTCGTCCCTTGGTGATCCAGCGCTCCACTGTCTTGGGGTCTACGCCGGTGGCTCGGGCTACGTGATCGAGGTCCAGGCCGTTGCGGAGCAAGGCTTCTCGTAGCCGTTCGTTGGCCATCGGTACCCCCGTGCTGACGTCTTGGGACGTCTTCAATGTAGCAAGGACGTCCTGAGAAGTCCCGCTATGCGGTGCTTGCGTCCCGCCGATCAGCGGAAAGTGGTTGGTGTCGAGGTGCTGGACAGGCGGTCCAGCCGACAGCGGCGACAGGAGAACGGCTGTGGCGATCACGGGTGGGAGCAGGCTCCCCACGACGCACGATTTCGTCTTTCCGCGTGGGGCGTTGGTGATGGGTGTGGAGCCGGTGTTGCGGTTCCAGTCGGCGGAGGAGCGGGCGAAGGGGTTGCCGCCGCAGCAGGAGACGGACAAGGAGTCCGGGTTGTTGGTGTGGTCGGTCTTGGTGATCGATCAGGCGGCGGAGCGGAAGTCCGATGCGGTGGTGACGGTGAAGATCGCCGCTCCGCACCAGCCGGTGCCGCCGGAGGCGATTCCGGGGACGGATGTGCGGCCGGTGGTGTTCGAAGGGCTGACGGTGACGCCGTGGATCGATGACAAGGCGTGCCGGGGCGCTCATGGGGGTGAGCGGCACCGGTGCCGGGCCAAGCTCGGGTACAGCCTGCGGGCCTCGGGCATGTCACCGGTTGTGGTGAAGTCCGCGTCCAAGGCCGCGTGAGTCGTGGGCGGGGAGCTGGTCCGGGTGCACGTGACGGCGGAGTTGCCCGTGCGGGGTTCGGCGTTGCCGTTCGCGGATCGGGTGGAGATCCGCTTCGGCAAGGCGTTCCCGGTGGTCCTGGTGATCGACCGCGCCGCACTCGACGGAGTGCGCGCGGCGCTGGAGGCGGGTGCTGCTGCGCTTGGTGCCTCGGGTGGTGAGCGGTGATGACGCAGCCGAAGCGGTCTGACCTGTGGTTGGTGGCCCAGGCCGTGACGACCTTGAAGGACGCGCACGAGGCGTTGGGGGCGTTGATGCCCGCGCCGGATGCGGCGCTGTCGCGCTGGCAGGTGTTCTACCTGCGGTCGGCTCAGGTGTACGAGCGGGTGGCGGAGGTCGACCGGGGGCATCACCACGAGGCGTTGTACTGGGCGAAGCGTGAGCGGGAGAAGGGTGAGGAGATCGCTCGTGCTCTTGCGCTGGAGTCGTCGGGGGATGGTGAGGGCGGGTGAGCGGGCGGGGGTCGAAGGCGTCTGTTCGGCGCTCCGCTGTCCGTCGCGATCCGTCCCGGTACTCGGTTCGCCTTCGTGATGAGCCGTTCGACAAGGCTGTGAGGTTGGCGGGGTTCCGGTCTGACTTCGCGTTGGCGCAGTCGATGGGTGTCAACCGGTCGACGGTGATGCGAGTGCGGGCCGGTTCTCTTCAGCCCGGTCCGGCGTTCATCGGTGGTGCGTTGACGGTGTTGGCTCCGATGACGTTCGCGGATCTGTTCGAGGTCGTTGATTCCTGCGCATAGGGCGCGGTCGTTCTTTTCGCTTTCCGGGCGCGG
The DNA here is from genome assembly GCF_042732085.1 of Actinosynnema sp. NPDC059797. Classification (NCBI taxonomy): domain Bacteria; kingdom Bacillati; phylum Actinomycetota; class Actinomycetes; order Pseudonocardiales; family Pseudonocardiaceae; genus Actinosynnema; species Actinosynnema sp. NPDC059797. Next base: position 71,351 of record NZ_JBHWIE010000008.1, on the reverse strand, counting down.
GAGAGGTGTGCCCGGATGAGGTGGGGATTCGTTGTGGCTGATGGTGATTATGTGCGCTTGGGTTCGACTGTTCGCAGTCGGGCGTTGGGTGCGGAGTTGCGGGCGGCTCGGCGTGAGTCGCCGCTGAAGTTCGGTGCCCTGGTGGAGAGGTTGGGTGTTTCGCCCGGTTGGTTGTCGAAGCTGGAGTTGGGGACCAGGCGGACCGACGCGCGCAACATCGCCCGATTGTTGGGCTTCTACCAGGTGGACCTGAAGACCTTTGACCGGGTGATGGGTCTATACCGGGATACCGATGACGGGATTCTGGTGTGGGAGCACGGCCCGGGTGGCGTGGACGAGGTGCCGGTGCTGCTCGATCACGAGGCAGCGGCGCACGAGTTGTTCTGCTACGAGCTGGCGTCGATCCCGGACTTGGTGCAGTCCGAGGACCACATGCGGCAGGTCTTCGGCTACGACGTACAGGCGACGGGAGAGGTCGAGCGGTACGTGGCCGCTCGCAGCAAGCGCCAGGGTGTTTTGGGTGCCCGGCTGCCGGTCAAGTGCACCTTCGTGGTGCGGGAGCTGGTGTTGCGGCACCTGGGGCCGGACCCGGAGGTTGCTTGGGGTCAGTTGATGAACCTGGTCTGGTTGTGCGACACGGGAAAGGTCGACGTGCGCGTGATCGCCTGTGATGCCCAGGCCGGGTTCTGGGAGGACTATCCGTTCACGCTGATGCGGTCGCCGGAATTCCGTTCGGTCGTCCACATCGGTGTCATGACGTGCAGCGTGTTCCTCGATAATCCTCGGGAGACCGGGGAGTACGAGAAGGTGGCGAAGCTGCTGTTGGACAACGCGTTGAACGCGGAGCAGTCGCGGGAGCTGATCGTTCGCCTTGCCGACGAGGCGGGCCGGCGGAACGGCTCCGAGAACTGAAGCATTCCTTGTCGCTGGTGGCGTGAGTCGCCGGAAACAGTCCTACAGTCTTGGTGGGCCTGGGACCGTTTCACGGCGACTCACGTGACCGTTCCATATCTCAGCCCAAGAGGTTCGGTCATGTCGAGCGTATCTGTTGACGGGGGACGTGCGTCAAGCCGCGTGGTTACCCCGAATGTGTGGAAGCTTTCCAACGGTCGCCCCTGCGGGGCCTGCAAGAGGTTCGGCATTTATGCGCCCAACCAGCTTGTTTGCTGCGCGTGCCTGGGGTGGCTGCCGCTGATCTTCGCCCCCGTGGGGCGTGTGCGATGAGCGGCGGCGGCAAGTGGGTGGACCCGGCACCGTTCGAGGGTGCCCGGCCTCGTCTGCCGTGGTGGGCGTTGGTGCCGGGCAAGGCGAAGTGGCTGGCCGCATCAGTGGCGCTGGTGTGGGTCGCAGTCGTCGGTGTCGTGCGCCTGGCGCTCGTTGTCATTCGCTATCCGGTGGTCGTGTTGGTGCCCGGGGCGGCGGCCTGGTGCTGGTGGCGATTCGGCCTATCGCCGCTGGTGCTGGCGTTGTTGTCGCTGGTGGCGGCGCTGTTGCTGTGGTTCGGCTATGACCGGGTTTCGTTCTTGCGGCACTGCTGGTACCGGCTGGTCACCGAGTGGCGGCGGGCGACCGTCTACGTGCCCCGGTGGCGGTCGGTGATGCGGCTGGCGGACCTGGTCAAGCGCCACCGGGGCCGTGAGTACCGGCCTCGGCTGCGGCGGGTCCGGTCGGAGGGATGGCGGGACCGGGTTCGGGTGCGGATGATCCCGGCCCAGTCCCCGGAAGCCTGGGAGCTGCGGCGGGACGGCCTGGCCCACTCCTTCAACGCCCAGTCCTGCCGGGTTCGGGTGCTCAAGCCTCGGGTGCTCGAACTCGACTTCGTCCACCGCGACCCGCTCAACCGCCCGCTGCCGGTCCCCCTGCTGGTTGACGCTGAGGTTGACCTCAAGCGGGTGGTCGTCGGGCGGACGGAGACCGGTAAGCCGTGGCGGCTGCGGTTGCTGGGGTCTCAGGTGCTCGTGGTCGGTGTGCCTGGGGCGGGCAAGGGCTCGGTGTTGTGGTCGATCGTGTGGCAGCTCGCCCCGGCCATCCGCGCCGGACTGGTCCGCCTGGTCGGGATCGACCCCAAGGGCGGGATGGAACTCGGACAGTGCCCAGTCGCCTTCGATCGCGTGGTGTACGACAACGGGCCGGAAGCTGTTGCCCTGCTTGAGGAAATCGCCACCGAGGTCAAGGAACGCGCCACCCGCTACCGGGGCATCCGACGCCTGTGGGCACGTTCCACCGGCGAGCCGTTCACCGTGCTCGTGGTAGACGAACTGGCGGACCTGATCGCCTACCAGCCGGACAAGCAGCTCCGGGAGCGGGCGGCGCGAGCCATCCAGACGATCACCTCCCAGGGACGCGCACCGGGCTATGCCGTCGTCGGCTTGGTCCAGGACCCGCGCAAGGAGGTCGTCTCCTTCCGGCACCTGTTCACCACCCGCGTTGCCCTGAGGCTGGACGAGCCACAGCAGGTGGACATGGTCCTTGGAGACGGCGTGCGGCAGCGCGGCGCGGCGGCCCACGAGATCAGCGAAAACACCCCCGGCGTCGCCTGGATCAAACAGGACGGGCAGCGGGAGTCGGAGCGGGCTCGGGCCTTCCACGTGACGGACGCGGACCTGGTGGAGCTGGGGGCCTTCCTGGCTGACGCCACCGTGCACGACTTCCCGACTCGGCCGGATGGTTCGGGGGAGGTGGCGGCGTGAGCGAGTACCTGACCCGCGCTGACCGGATGAAGCAGCCGGCGGCGTTGGACGTGGCGCGGGCGGTGGCGGAGGAGCACGGCGTGTGCGTCCGGCCGCTGGCCAAGGAGCGGATCGACCTGGACACCGGGCGCGTGGAGATCGTCCCGGTGCCGTGCGACTCGACCGTGGCCAGTGTGTGCCCGACGTGCGCGGAGAAGAACCGGCGACTGCGCATGGCCCAGTGCCGCGAGGGCTGGCACCTGACCGAAGAACCCGACTTCACGCCCAATGCCCCGAGCGACGACCAGCGGGCGCTGACCGCCTACCGGGCCGACCTGGTCAAGACCTATCGGCAGGCCGTTGAGGAGGGTGACGAGATCGGGGCGGAGGAGGTGCGTGAGGAAGTCGCCGGGGTTGATGCAGAGCTGCGACAGCTCGGAGTCCGCGGCACGCTCCCAGCCCTGGAGGCTCGGCCTCGGGCCGCGCGGAAACGGTCGACCAGGCGGCGGCAGGACGCTCCGAACCTGCCTCGACGTCCGGTCAGCAAGCGCACGGTCGGACGCGTCTTCGGCGGCAAGTATCAGCCCTCGACGTTCCTGACGCTGACCCTGGACAGCTACGGCAAGGTGCGGAGCGACGGAACCCCGGTCGATCCGGCGACGTACGACTACCGGCGGGCGGCCCGGGACGCGATGCACTTCGCGGCCCTGCTGGACCGGTTCGTGCAGAACCTGCGCCGCTGCGTCGGCTGGGACGTGCAGTACTTCTCCACCGTCGAACCCCAGCGTCGCCTGGCGCCGCACTGGCACGCCGCGATTCGCGGTTCGGTCTCGCGGACGGAGCTACGGGCGGTCGCTGAAGCCACGTACCACCAGGTGTGGTGGCCCGCCCACGACGAGATCAAGTACAGCGGCGACCACCGGCCGGTGTGGGACACGCGGGCCAAGGGGTTCGTCGACCCTGTCACCCGTGAACCGCTGCCCACCTGGGAGCAGGCTCTCGACCAGGTGGAAGCGCCCGCGCACGTCGCCCGGTTCGGCGTCCAGGTCCACGCGAAAGGCATCCTCGGCGGCACCAAAGAGGCCGGACGCCACATCGGCTACCTGACGAAGTACCTCACCAAGAGCATCGGGGAGTGCTTCGAGGCGAAGACCACCCGCCAGGAGCAGCACGCGGAACGGCTGTGCGCGGAGCTGGCCGTCACCCCGTGCTCACCGCAGTGCCCGGTGTGGCTGCTCTACGGCGTCCAGCCGCGCGGTGCTCGTCTGTCGATGGAACCGGGCAAGTGCAAGGGCAAGGCGCACAAGCGCTCTACCCTCGGCGTCGCCGGGCGGCGGGTGCTGGTGTCGCGGAAGTGGTCCGGCAAGTCGCTCGCCGACCACAAGCACGACCGGGTGAAGTTCGTTCGGCAGCTGCTGGCCGACGTCGGGATCGAGCAGGAGGAGCGGCCCGTCCGGGTCGTCTGGAACAACGTTCAGCCCGGTGATCCGAACGTGCCCCCACGACCTCACCTCCTCCTGCGGGCCGTCGCGGAGCGGCGCAGGTGGAAAGCGGAGTACACGGCGGCGCTGCTGGCGTCCGCCGGTTCGGCAACACCGGACGCGGCTTGATCGGGGGATCACCGATGCACGAGAAAGAGCACTTCAGCGTGCCCGAAGCGGCCGAGTACATGAGCACCACGGAGCGGTTCGTCCGCCGGTTGGTCGCGGAGCGGCGCATCCCGTTCCACCGGCTCGGGCGGTTGATCAGGTTCAAGCGGGCGGACCTCGACGCCTTCATCGAGGCCGGTCGGGTCGAGGCGTTCGACCCCGCAGCCGTTCGGCAACACCTGCGGAGGGCGTCGTGAGCAGGAAGCGGAGGAGGTTCGGGAGGGTTCGTCAGCTGCCCTCGGGGCGGTTCCAGGCGCGGTACCAGGGGCCGGACGGCAGGCAGCACGCCGCGCCTCACACGTTCGAGCGGGAGAAGGACGCCGAGCAGTGGCTGTCGGTGGTGGAGACGGACATCCTCCGGAACGACTGGACCAACCCCGACGCGGGCAAGATCAAGCTGCGGGTCTACGCCGAGGCGTGGATCAAGGAGCGGGACCTGGCCGTGCGGACGGTCGAGCTGTACGACGGGCTGCTCCGCAACCACGTGGGGCCGAAGCTCGGTGACGTGATGCTCTCCGACCTCACCCCGTCGCGGGTTCGACGGTGGCGGAAGGAGCTGCTGGAGGAGGGCACGGGGGAGGTGACCGTGGCCAAGGCGTACCGGTTCCTGCGGGCGGTGCTCAACACGGCGTCGGCTCCCGAGGAACGCCTCCTCAAGCACAACCCGTGCACGATCAAGGGTGGTGGCAAGGAGGAGAGCCCGGAGCGGCCCACGGCGAGTCTGCCCCAGGTGTTCGCGGCGGCTGATGCCATTGAGGAGCGGTACCGCCTGGTGGTGCTGCTGGCGACGTTCGGCAGTCTGCGGTTCGCGGAGATGGTCGGCCTGAGGCGGCGCGACTTCTCGGTTGTTCACGAGGGTGAACAGGCGTTCTGCGTGGTGAGGGTCGAGCGGCAGACGGTGCAGCCGGACTCGGGGGAGCTGTTCGAGGACGACCCGAAGGCCAGGAGCAAGCGGCCGGTCACCCTGCCGCCGTTCCTGGCGGAGGAGATCGAGGGGCACCTCAGCCGGTTCGTCGACGACGATCCGGACGCCTGGGTGTTCCTCGGGCCGAAGGGCGGTCGACCCAAGCGGAGCAACTTCTGGCACATCTGGGACGCCGCCCGGAAAGCGGCGGGGATGCCGGACGTCCACCTGCACGACCTGCGGCACACCGGCAACACCTTGGCGGCGGAGACCGGGGCGACGCTTCGGGAGCTGATGGACCGAATGGGGCACAGTTCGACTCGGGCGGCCCTGATCTACCTCCACGCGAGGGAGGAGCGGGGTCGGACGATCGCGGCGGGTATCGAGGCCATGGTCAAGGGGCACGCGAGGGGCACGGAAGATCCGCAGAAAGTGAAAGACCGCCCACAAGGGACGGTCTGCAAGCTTTCTACCAGGAAGAAGAGTGGAGAGCGGGTGACGGGAATCGAACCCGCATGACCAGCTTGGAAGGCTGGGGCTCTACCATTGAGCTACACCCGCACGCGCTCACCGGGGTGGGCGCGGGGTTAGCTTAGCCGGTCGCGATAGGCTTGGGTGGACCGGGGCGTGGCGCAGCTTGGTAGCGCACCCGCTTTGGGAGCGGGGGGTCGCAGGTTCAAATCCTGTCGCCCCGACGGTCGCCCTGGCCGGCCCGATCGGGTTGGCCAGGGCACTTCCGGGTAGCCCCGGCCCATGACCACTTCACCGTTCGAGCCCCACCCCGAGTTCGGCGAGCCCCGCATCGCCGCCGCCGACCCCGGACCGGGCGCACCCGAGCAGGCCGAGGGCTTCGGGGTCGAGACCGAGGACTCCGATCACGAGCAGGAGACCGGGCGGGACGAGGGTTAGCCGCCCATCTGGGCCACGGCCGTCGAGACCGCGGCCGCCTGCTGCTCCAGCACCTCGTCGGGGGAGTCCTCGCCGACGCCCCGGGACAGGAGCTCCTGCCGGGACACCAGCAGCAGCGCGCCGCGGTAGGCGTCGGTGTCCAGGTCGTCGACTTGGACTATGTGGAGGCGGCCTTCCAGGAGGACCAGGGTGGGGTCCGGGACGCTGGAGGCCAGCAGCTCGCGCAGGTCACTGCCCTTGACGGTCATGCGTCGGGCCTACCCCTCGGGCGGCCCGCGAAACGTAGCCGCCGTTCTTGAGCACACCCGCGCCCGGGTGCTCAAGAACGGCTCAACCACTCCCCAGGGTCAGGCCGGCGCCGCGACCTGTTCGCTCACCACCTGCGCCGCGGCCGACACGAGCGCCGTGACGGACGGGTTGGTGGAGTTGTCCTGCCGCCAGGCGAACTGGGTGTAGACCCGGAACGGCGGCACCCACGGCAACCTGCACAGCCTGCCGTCGGCGAGTTCCGCGGCGACCGTCACCTCGGGGACCAGCGAGATGCCCAGGCCCGAGGCGACCGCTCGTTTCGCGGCGTCGATCGAGTCGAGCGCCAGCACCGGCGACCTCGACTCGTTGTCCTGCAACCCGAGCGCCTGCTCGAACTGCTCGTAGTAGCTCGCGCCGTTCTCGGCGCGGATGAGCGTGCTCCCGCGCAGCTCGTCCTCGGTGATCACCGAACGCCGGGTGAGGGCGTGGGTGGGACCGGCCACCATGACCAGCGGCTCGGGGCACAGCACGGTCGTCTCCAACCCCTCGCGGGGCTCGATGGAACCGATGAAGAACGTGCAGTCCAGCCGGCCCTCGCGCACCGAGGCCAGGTTGGCCTGGGTGTTCCGGGAGTGGAGGGAGATCTGGACGCTCGGGTACCGCCAGCACATGTACTCGATCAGTGGTAGCAGACGGTAGTCGGTCAGACTCTGTGCGCTGCCGATGACCAGCTTGCCGTGCGGCTCGCCGTTCATCGTGATCGCTTTCCTGGCTTTGTCGGTGAGAGTGATGATGTTCCGTGCGAACGGCAGTAGCTCGACACCCGCGGAGGTCATTTGTATGCCACGCGGGAGTCGCCGGAAGAGCGGCACGCCGAGGGTCTCTTCGAGTGCCTTGATCCGGGTCGTTATGGTTGGCTGCGAGCAATTCAGGGTAGCGGCTGCCTTGGTGAAGCTGCCCGTCTGAACCACAGTTGTGAACGCCAACAGCTGACGCGTCTCCATGGAGCTCCCCAACGGTGCGTGAAAGTGGTCCCCGGTAGACCGGTGCGGGACGGCACCGTGATCCCCGGTTTCGTGGCGATGGCTGATCTGGCTGCACCTTCCGGCCCACGCGGCCGGAGGGTGATCAACATCGCCGTGCTACCGCCAGGGGTCTCACCCGGGGTGCGGGTGGGGTGCCCGGAATCTGTCCGACACCGAGGTGACGGTCTGCGTCCGAAGGTGGTCCTGGGCTGATGTTCGGCAGCGGCGGAATGGATCTCATCGGGTCATCGGCACCTTGTCTGGTAGGTGGTTAAAGAGCTCGATGACATTGTCTCGCTCGTTTCTGTCGGTCCCTGTTGTCGGCACGTCCGCTGCTGACCCCTGAGAACGTTCCGACAACCCTGGAAACATTCCTTCCCACGTGCGGGTCCGGGCGCCACGGTACCTGAAACCCACACTAATGGACTACGGCGAGTGGAGTCATCTCGACAAGTGAAAGTTTTCCATCGCCCACTACTCCGAACGGCCCTGCTTCACCCCTTGCGACGAACGTCCCTCACCCCTGGTAGCAGTAGGTACCTCGCTGTTGCGTCATCCGTGTTACACGGCGAACTTGCGCCTCCTGTCACGTCCTGACGCGCCTTCCTGGGCGGATGGCTCCCGAGGTCACTCGAACGGTCTAATCGGCGGGGTCTCTTTACACCCGATCGGGGTAGGGGGCGGGGCCGTGCGGCTCTCTGTTGAGACGCCCGGGGCCTCCCGTCCGGGCGGCGACGCGGCGTGTCCTGGAGGTCCCGCGCCTGGTGGGCGGTGCCCGTCCCGGGAATTTGGAGCCAGCGTGGTGATTCGACCCCGGGGGGTTCCGCGCCGACCCGCGGGCGCGCCCCGCGGGACCCGGCGGGCGGGGCGGGCGAAGGGCCCGGAGCGCGCCGCGCCGGCGAATCACGGGACGATCACCGCAATTCGATCCCGACCCGGCTTTTAATGCCCCGACAATGCGCGCCCGACCGCCGTCGCCCGGCCGCGCCGCCCGGTTGCGGACCCCGGATCCGGGGTGGTAGCGCCCCCGCGACCACCGACCGCCTAGACTCAAGCGGAATCCCGGCGCGGTCAACCGCGTCCCGGGGTGCCCGCACGTCCCGTTACGAGGAGACCACGTTGAAGAGCACCGTCGAGCACCTGAGCCCGACGCGGGTCCGGATCAACGTCGAGGTGCCGTTCGACGAGCTCAAGTCGGACTTCGACCGCGCCTACCGCAAGCTGGCCAAGCAGGTCCGCATCCCCGGCTTCCGCCCCGGCAAGGCCCCGGCCCGCGTGCTGGAGAGCCGCATCGGCCGCGCGCCCGTCCTGGACGAGGTCGTCCAGGAGGCCATCCCGGCCAAGTACCTGGAGGCCGTCACCAGCGGTGAGATCCGCACCCTGGGCCGCCCGGACTTCGAGGTGACCAAGATCGAGGACGGCGAGTCGCTCGCGTTCACCGCCGAGGTCGACGTCCGCCCGGAGATCACGGTCCCCGCCTTCGGCGAGCTGTCCGTCACCGTCGACGACCAGGAGGTCACCGACGAGGACGTGGACACCCAGCTGGACGACCTGCGCGCCCGCTTCGCCACGCTGACCGGCGTCAAGCGCCCGGCCGAGACCGGCGACTTCGTCGTGGTCGACCTGTCGGCGACCGTGGACGGCGAGGAGGTCGAGGAGGCCAAGACCTCCGGCCTGTCCTACGAGATCGGCTCCGGCCAGCTCGTCGAGGGCATCGACGAGGCCCTGGTCGGCGCCTCCGAGGGCGAGACCAAGACCTTCACCACCACCCTGGTGGCCGGCGAGCACTCCGGCCGCGAGGCCGAGGTGGCCGTCACGCTGAACTCCGTCAAGGAGCGCCAGCTCCCCGAGCTGGACGACGAGTTCGCCCAGCTCGCCAGCGAGTTCGACACCCTGGACGAGCTCAAGGACGACCTGCGCACCCGCCTGGGCCGCGTGAAGAAGATGCAGCAGGGCGTCCAGGCCCGCGACAAGGTGCTGGAGGCGCTGCTGGCCAGCGTCGAGGTGCCGCTGCCCGAGGCCGTCGTGAAGAGCGAGATCGAGGCCCGCGAGCACGACGCGGTCCACGCCCTCGACCACGACGAGGCGCGCTTCGCCCAGTGGCTGGAGGAGCAGGGCCAGACCCGCGAGCAGTTCGACACCGAGGTGCGCGAGGCCTCCGAGCAGGCGGTCAAGACCCAGCTCGTGCTGGACGCCATCGCCGACGCCGAGCAGCTCAGCGTGACCGACCAGGAGCTGACCGAGCGGATCATCTACCAGGCCCAGCGGTTCGGCATCAGCCCCGACGAGTACGTCAAGCGCGCCCAGCAGTCGGGCCAGCTCGGCGCGATCTTCGCCGACGTGCGCCGGGGCAAGGCGCTGGCCTCGGTCGTGCGCCAGGCCACCGTGACCGACTCCTCCGGCAACGCCCTGGACCTCGACGAGCTGTTCGGCGAGCCCCGGGCCGAGGCCAAGGGCGAGGAGAAGTCCACTGAGGAGCCCGCGAACGCGGAGTGAAGCCCTGAGCGAACGCGGGCGGTGTCGGGAAGTCGACGCCGCCCGCCTTCGTTAAGGTCGTTGACACGAGACTCTTTTCGGCACAGCTAGTCGGCAAAGATAGGCAGGCAGACGTGACGCAGCACTCTCTCCCGGCCCCTGTGATGCGAGCGGCCTCGGGGATGAACCTCAACGACTCGGTCTACGAGCGCCTGCTCCGCGAGCGGATCATCGTGCTGGGCACGCAGGTCGAAGAGGGCATCGCCAACCAGATCGTGGCCCAGCTCCTCCTCCTGGCCGCGGAGGACCCGGAGAAGGACATCACCTTCTACATCAACTCGCCCGGCGGCTCGGTGACCGCGGGCATGGCGATCTACGACACGATGCAGCTCATCGAGCCCGACGTGGCGACTTACGCGATGGGCCTCGCCGCCTCGATGGGCCAGTTCCTGCTCTCCGCGGGCGCGCGGGGCAAGCGGCACGCCCTCCCGCACGCGCGCATCCTCATGCACCAGCCCTCGGCCGGTGTCGGTGGCACGGCGGCCGACATCGCGATCCAGGCGGACATGCTCGTCCGGACCAAGCACGAGATGGCCGAGCTGATCGCGGAGCACACCGGTCAGCCCGTCGAGCGCATCGTCGCGGACTCGGACCGCGACCGCTGGTTCACCGCCCAGGAAGCCCTGGAGTACGGCTTCGTGGACAAGGTGATCAGCCGGGCCAGCCAGGCCTCGACCAACTGACCGCGAGCATCAGGAGACACCGAAGTGAGCCAGTTCCACGCGCCGCAGTCCCGGTACGTGCTCCCGTCGTTCGTCGAGCGCACCAGCTACGGCATCAAGGAGTCCAACCCGTACAACAAGCTGTTCGAGGAGCGCATCATCTTCCTCGGCGTGCAGGTGGACGACGCGTCGGCCAACGACGTGATGGCCCAGCTGCTCGTGCTGGAGTCGGAGGACCCCGACCGCGACATCCTGATGTACATCAACTCGCCGGGTGGCTCGTTCACCTCGCTGATGGCCATCTACGACACCATGCAGTTCGTCCGCCCGGACATCCAGACCTACTGCCTGGGCCAGGCGGCCTCGGCGGCGGCGGTCCTGCTCGCGGCGGGCACCCCGGGCAAGCGGCACGCGCTGCCCAACTCCCGGATCCTGATCCACCAGCCGGCGACCGAGGGCGTCTACGGCCAGGTCTCCGACCTGGAGATCCAGTCGAACGAGATCCAGCGCGTCCGTCGCCTGATGGAGACCACGCTGGCCAGGCACACCAGCCGCTCGCCGGAGCAGGTGCGCCTGGACATCGAGCGCGACAAGATCCTCACGGCCGAGGAGGCCAAGGACTACGGCATCGTGGACAGCGTCCTGCCGTACCGGAAGCTCTCGGCCTCGAAGTAGCCGCGTGACCCCCGACACGCCGAGCTGACCAGGGGTCCTGGTCGGTTCGGCGCGACGGGGGCACGCTGGTCCTCCCGCACAGGCGGGTGGGACGGGTACCGTCGAGGGGAACGGGCGGTCCCGCACCCAGCGGAATCGTCACACCAGCAGTCAGGCGCACCCGATCAGGTGGCGCGCCGGAGGGGACAGAGGTCAGCGGTCATGGCACGTATCGGTGACGGCGGCGACCTGCTGAAGTGCTCTTTCTGCGGCAAGAGCCAGAAGCAGGTGAAAAAACTCATCGCCGGACCGGGTGTCTACATCTGCGATGAGTGCATCGACCTCTGCAACGAGATCATCGAAGAAGAACTCGCGGAGGCCGGCGACGTCAAGCTCGACGAGCTGCCCAAGCCCGCCGAGATCCACGAGTTCCTCGACCAGTACGTGATCGGGCAGAGCGAGGCCAAGCGCACGCTCTCGGTGGCGGTGTACAACCACTACAAGCGCATCCAGGCGGGCGACCGCGGGCGCGAGGGGCGCGACGACGGCGTTGAGCTGGCCAAGTCGAACATCCTCATGCTCGGCCCGACGGGGTGCGGCAAGACCTACCTGGCCCAGACGCTCGCCAAGATGCTCAACGTGCCGTTCGCCATCGCGGACGCCACGGCGCTGACCGAGGCGGGCTACGTGGGCGAGGACGTCGAGAACATCCTGCTCAAGCTCATCCAGGCGGCGGATTACGACGTCAAGCGCGCCGAGACCGGCATCATCTACATCGACGAGGTCGACAAGATCGCTCGGAAGAGTGAAAACCCGTCGATCACGCGCGACGTGTCGGGCGAGGGCGTCCAGCAGGCGCTGCTGAAGATCCTGGAGGGCACCACCGCGTCGGTGCCGCCCCAGGGCGGGCGCAAGCACCCGCACCAGGAGTTCATCCAGATCGACACCACGAACGTGCTGTTCATCGTGGCGGGGGCGTTCGCGGGCCTGGAGAAGATCATCCAGGACCGGATCGGCAAGCGCGGGCTCGGCTTCGGCGCCGAGGTGCGCACCAAGGCCGAGGTCGACGCGGCGGACTACTTCGCCGAGTCGATGCCCGAGGATCTGATCAAGTTCGGGCTCATCCCGGAGTTCATCGGCCGGTTGCCGATGGTCGCCAGCGTGACGAACCTGGACAAGGAGTCCCTGGTCCGCATCCTCACCGAGCCGAAGAACGCGCTGGTCAAGCAGTACCAGAAGCTCTTCGAGATGGACGGCGTGGAGCTGGAGTTCACCCGGACCGCCATGGAGGCCGTCGCCGACCAGGCGATCCTGCGCGGCACCGGCGCCCGCGGCCTGCGGGCGATCATGGAAGAGGTCCTGCTGCCGGTGATGTACGACATCCCGAGCCGCACGGACGTCGCCAAGGTCGTCATCACCGAGCAGACCGTGAAGGAGAACGTCAACCCGACCATCGTGGCCCGGCAGCCGTCGCGCCGGGAGCGCCGCGAGAAGTCGGCCTGAGTTGTCCCTGCCCCACGCGCTGATCCTGCCCGGCCTGGGCGGCTCCGGACCCGGGCACTGGCAGAACTGGCTGGCGGGCGAGCTGGCCCGCCACGGCGGGTCGGTGGACGTGCCGGAGTTCACCGCGCCGGACGAGCCGAGGCTGGACGTGTGGCTCGACGAGCTGCGCGGCCACCTCGCCGCCGTGCCGGCGTCCTCCGCGCACGAGCGGGTGGTGGTCGCGCACTCGCTGGCCTGCCTGTTGTGGCTGCACCACGCGGCGGGCGAGTTCGACGAGGCGTCGCGGGTCGACCGGGTGCTCCTGGTCGCCCCGCCCGCCCCGGACTTCGACGGCGAACCCCTCATCCGCGAGTTCCTGCACCCGGTGCTGGACCCGACCACCGTGCGGCGGGCGGCGGTGTCCACGCGGGTCGTGGCGGGCGAGGGCGACCCGTACTGCTCCCTGGCGAAGGCCAAGGAGCTGGCCGAGGCGCTGCGGGTGGACCTGGACGTCGTGGTCGGCGGCGGTCACCTCAACGTGGACGCGGGCTACGGGTCGTGGCCCGCGGTGCTCAAGTGGGTGCGCAGCGGTCGCACCCCGCTCACCCCGCGCTGACCACCACGCTGAACAGCGTGAAGGTGGCCAGGAACGGCCCCGCCGCGAGGTCGGCCAGCCACTCCTCGGCCGCGGCGCGGCTCAACCGGCCCGCCCGCGCGGCGCGGTGGGCGTTGCGCGTCAGCCCCAGCACCTCGTCGGCCACCGCGAAGTCCCGCAGCACGGGCGCCTCGGCCTCCACCGAGACCGGGGTCAGCCCCGCCTCCCGGGCCAACCGGGCCAGTCTGCGGCCGACCGAGGGGTGCCGCACCACGCGGTCGCACACGAACCGGTTGAACGCCAGGTTCACCGCCACCGGCCCGGGGTCCACGGCCAGGGTCTCCCAGTCGGGTTGGGCCAGGACCGCCAGGCCGCCGGGGCGCAGCACCCGCTCCAGTTCGGCCAGCACCCGGGCCGGCGAGTCGACCTGGTGCAGGACGCGGTCCACGCGGGCCCGGTCCACCGACGAGTCGGCGAGCGGGAGCGCCTGGGCGTCGCCCTCGACCACCTCGACCGCCGTGCCCGCGGTGCGGCGGCGGGCCTCGGCGACCATCGCCGGGTCGAGGTCGACGCCGATGACGGCGCCCGCCCGGTCGGCCAGTGACGGCAGGTCCGCGCCGGGGCCGCAGCCGACGTCGAGGGCGGTGTGCCCGGGGCGGAGGTCGAGGGCGTCCAGCAGGCGCCGCTTGTAGTCGCGGCCCGTGTCGGCCACGAGGTCCAGGTAGGCGATGGGGTCGGGAGTGGTCACGCCGCCAGGCAAGCACGGCGGTGTGCGGGTTCGGTGGAGGTCCGGGGGAGGTTCCGTGAGCGCGGGGATCGGGCGCCGGGGATCAGCGCGGCACGCGCCGGCCGAGGAACCGGATGACGTCGGGGACGATCCCCCGGTAGTACGCGTCGTCGTGGCCGCCGGGGGTGATCGAGGCCACCGCGGGCCGCGCGCCGGCGATGAACCGGCGGGTGCCCTCGATGAAGTGGTCGCGGTCGCCCGCCCACACGCCGATCGGCGCGTCGCCGAGCTCGTCGAGGTTGCGCAGCGGGTCGAGCGACGCCCACTGGGCCTCGTCGCGGAACGCCTTCCGCTTGGACATCTCGCGCCACGAGGTGAGCAGGGCGGGCGCGATGGCGGCGATCGCGGCGACCGGTTCGCGCCGCTCGTGCTTGCGGCGGGAGTACAGCAGCGCGCCGAAGCCGCCCATGGACACGCCCGTGCAGGCGAACGGCGCGCCGAAGCCGCGTTCGGCCAGCCACGCCGGCACCTCCTCCAGCAGCATCGCCATGGGGTCGTCGCCGGGGACGTTCTCGTGCCAGTAGTGGTCGCCGCCGTCCACCGCGACGAACCCGAACGGGGGAACCGAGCCGCGGTGCACGGCCGTGACCAGGACTTCCTGCATGCGGCCGACCGCCGCGGTGCGCGCCGTGCCGAAGCGGCCGTGCAGGAGCAGCGACATGGGCAGGCCCTCGGTGGGCACGCCGGGCGGGACCATGGTGAGCAGGTCGACGCCCCGGCCGCGGCGGTGAGAGTGGACGCGGTCCACCCGGACCACGGCCCGCTGCACGGCGGGCACCCGGCCCGCCACGCCCAGCGCGTACCGGAGACCTTCGCCGAAGGGCGCGTTCGTCCGCAGGCCTGCGGTCACGCCGACCGCGGCCAGCGCGCCGCCGCCCAGGGCGGTGAGCACCGCGCGCCTGCTGACCATGTGCCCTCCAGCCGTTCTCCTGACGCATCGCCTGAGATGAGGGCGTCGTTTCACTCAACGGGCCGTCGCGGCCGAAAGTGCCCTCACCTCTTCCTCTCGGTAGCCGAGTTCGCGCAGCACGCGTTCGGTGTGCTCGCCGGGTGACGGCACGGGCGCGGGCTGCCACCCCCACGCGGTGGAGTCGACCGGCGGTCGCAACAGGGGTACCCCGCCGCCGGGGACCGTCACCCGGGTCAGCCGGTCGCGGGCGGTGAGCTGGGGATGTTCGGGCAGCTCGGCCACGGTGCGGGTGCGGGCGGCGGGCACGTCGGCCTCGTCGAGCGCGGCCAGCAGGTCGGCGGCGGCCCACGCGGAGAAGTCCAGGGCGGCGTGCAGGTCGGCGCGGTGGGCAACGCGGGAGCTGACCGTGCCGAAGCGCGGGTCGTCGGCCAGCTCGGGCCTGCCCAGGACGCGGCACAGCCGCCGCCACTGCGGGTCGTTCTGCACGGCCAGGTGCACGGCGCCGTCGGCGCACCGGAACGGCCCGTAGGGCGCGATGCTGGGGTGGTGCGCCCCGGTGCGCGGCGCGGCGGCGCCGGTGCCCGCCGCGTACAGCATGGGCTGGTGCATCCACTCGGCCATCGCCTCGAACAGCGACAGGCGCAGGGTCGCGCCCTCGCCGGTGCGGGCGCGGTGCAGGAGGGCGGCCAGCACGGCGGAGTGCAGCTGCACGCCGGCGGCGATGTCGGCCACCGAGATGCCGGCGCGGGCGGTGACCTCGCCGTCCCCGGTCAGCTCGACCAGGCCCGCCTCGGACTGGACCAGGGCGTCGAACGCCTTGCGCCCCGCGTACGGGCCGTCCGTGCCGTACGCGGACAGCTCACCCACCACCAGTTCGGGTTTCCCCCGGCGGAGGGAGTCGGCGTCCAGGCCCAGGCGGCGCGCGGCGTCCGGGGACAGGTTGCACAGGACCACGTCGGCGCGGGCGACCAGGCGGTCGAGCACCTCGCGGCCCGCCAGGTCCTTGAGGTCGAGCGCCACCGACTCCTTGCCGACGTTGGTCCAGGCGAAGTACGAGGACACCGAGCCGCACGCGGTGTCGTAGTCGCGGGCGAAGTCGCCCGCGCCCGGCCGTTCGACCTTGATCACCCGCGCGCCCAGGTCGGCCAGCAGCCGGGAGGCGTACGGGACGGCCACGGCCTGTTCGAGGCTGACCACCGTCACACCGTCGAGGGGTCTCACGCTGTCACCCGTTCGTGGTGGGTGTAGACGTTCATCGACTCGCCGCGCAGGAACCCGACCAGCGTCACGCCCTGCTCGTCGGCCAGCTCGACGGCCAGCGACGACGGCGCGGACACCGCCGCCAGCACCGGCACGCCCGCCATCGCGGCCTTCTGGACCAGCTCGAACGACGCCCGCCCGGACACCACCAGCACGGTCCCGGCCAGCGGCACCCGGTCGCCCAGCACGGCCCAGCCCAGCACCTTGTCCACGGCGTTGTGCCTGCCCACGTCCTCGCGCACGACCAGCGCCTCGCCCGAGGTGGTGAACAGCCCGGCGGCGTGCAGCCCGCCGGTCGCGGCGAACACCTTCTGCCGCTCGCGCAGCGCGTCCGGCAGGCCGGCGAGCACGTCCACGTCGACCGACGCGGGGTCGCCGGCGGGGGAGTGGCGGGTCTTGAGCTTGACCGCGTCCAGCGCCGCCTTGCCGCACACCCCGCACGACGAGGTCGTGTAGAAGTTCCGCTCGACCCCCGTCTCGGGCGGCGCCACGCCCTCGGCCAGGTCGAGGTCCAGGACGTTGTAGGTGTTCACCCCGTCCGGCCCGGCGCCCGCGCAGTACCGCGCCACGGCCACGTCGGCCAGGCCGGTGATCACGCCCTCGGAGAGCAGGAACCCGTGCGCCAGCTCCACGTCGTGGCCGGGGGTGCGCATGGTCACGGCCAGTGCCCGGCCGCCGACGCGCAGCTCCAGCGGTTCCTCGGCGGCCAGCGAGTCGACCCGCTTGCGGGGCGTCCGTCGCACGTAGCTGACCACCGGACGACGCACGGTCACTCGGCCCATCGCGCAACTCCTCCTCCGGGCCCGGTTCCCCCGGGGCCTGGTCACCAGGCTACGTCGGCGGTCGACGGGGGCCCGGCGCCGCTCCGGGGCGCCCGGTCCGGTCCACAGAGGACGGTCGCGCGCGGGTCTCCTCGGCGGGCCGTCCACCGGCTAGGGTCTTCCCGGTGGGCAACTACGACGTGGTGGTGGTCGGCGGCGGGCACAACGCGCTGGTGGCGGCGGCCTACCTGGCGCGCGCCGGGCTCGGCGTGCTGGTGCTGGAGAAGCTGGGGCACGTGGGCGGCGCGGCCGTGAGCGAGCGGGCGTTCCCCGGTGTGGAGGCGCGGCTGTCGCGGTACTCCTACCTGGTCAGCCTGCTGCCCGACCGGGTCGTGGCCGACCTGGGGCTGCGCGTGCGGCTGCGGTCGCGGGCCGCGTCGTCCTACACGCCGGCGGGCGACCTGCTGGTCGAGCGGGACCCGGGTCCGGCGACCGCGGCCTCGTTCCGGGCGCTCACCGGGTCGGACGCCGAGTACGGGCGCTGGCGGCGCTGGTACGGGGAGCTGGAGGGGTTCGCGAGGGCGCTCGCGCCGACCGCGCTGGAGCCGCTGGTCTCCCGGGAGCGCGCCCGCGCGCTGGTCGACCCGGCCGTGTGGGACCGGGTGGTGGAGCGCCCGCTCGGGGAGGGCCTGGAGGAGCTGTTCGCCGACGACGTGGTGCGCGGCGTGGTGGCCACGGACGGGCTGATCGGCACGCACGCGTCGCTGCGCGACCTCGCGGCCAACCGGTGCTTCCTGTACCACGTGATCGGCAACGGCTCGGGGGAGTGGCTGGTGCCGGTGGGCGGCATGGGCGCGGTGACCGCCGAGCTGGAGCGGGTGGCGCGGGAGGCGGGCGCGGAGGTCGTGACCGGGGCGGAGGTGACCCGGGTGGACGCCGACGGCGTCGCCGCCGAGGTCGAGCACGACGGTCGCGCGGTGGGCGCGCGGTACGTGCTGTCCGGCGTCGCGCCGTCCACTTTGGACGTCCTGCGCGGCGGGCCGCGGCGCGCGGTGGCCGAGGGCTGCCAGCTCAAGGTGAACATGCTGCTGGAGCGGCTGCCCCGGTTCCGGTCCGGGGTGGACCCGGGGCTGGCGTTCGCGGGCACGCTGCACCTGGACGAGTCCTACGAGCAGTTGGAGACCGCCTACCGGGAGAGCGCCGCCGGCCGCGTGCCGTCGGTGCTGCCCGCGGAGATGTACTGCCACACCCTGACCGACCCGTCGATCCTCGCGCCGGAGCTGGTCGAGCGCGGGTGGCACACGCTGACGCTGTTCGGCCTGCACACGCCCGCGTCGCTGTTCGAGGGGCGCGAAGGGCTGCGGGACGAGCTGGTCGGCCGCTACCTGGCCGCGCTGGACGAGCACCTGGTGGAGCCGATCGAGTCCTGCCTGGCCACCGACGCCGAGGGCCGGCCGTGCCTGGAGGCCCGCTCGCCGCTGGACCTGGAGGCGGAGCTGGGCCTGCCGCGCGGCAACATCTTCCACGGCGAGCTGGCGTGGCCGTTCGCCGAGGACGAGGCCGAGGTCGGCCGCTGGGGCGTGGAGACCGACGTGGCCAACCTGTTCGTGTGCGGGGCGGGCGCGCGGCGCGGCGGCGGGGTCAGCGGCATCGGCGGGCACAACGCGGCGATGGCCGTGCTGGAGCGGTGGTCGTCCCGCTAGAGGCGGGCGAACAGCTCCGAGACCAGTTGCTCGGCGTGGCGGGTGTTGGCGCCGGAGGACACCTCGATCTCGACCGTGCCGCGCCGGGCGACCACGACCGTCCGCACGACCTCGCCGGAGGTGGTCGTGGCGCGGTACGCCTCGTCCTGGAGGCCGGGCACGTCGACGACGTCGCGGCGCCCGGCGCGGCGCCGCGCGAACGCCTCGGCGTCCGTGCCGGTGGTGAACCGGACCTGCGCGCCGCCGCCGTCGTAGGTGCAGGTCACGACGTTGTCGGCGATGGACTGGCGCGAGTGGTTGAGGCGCAGCCGCAGCGTCGCCGCGACCACGTCCTGCGGCGCGTCCGCGCAGTTCACGCCCGCCGACTCGGTGGGGGCTGGCGGTGGCGGCGTCGCGGAGGTGGTCGGCGCGGCCCGGGGTTCGGGGGCGCACGCGGCCAGCGCGAGCGCCGCCGCGACGGCCAGCGCGGTACGGGCGGTCACACCGGTGTGTTCGCCCGGGTGGCGGCGGCCGTTACGACACTATCTAAAGGTTCCTTGCTAAAGGGAGATTGATAAAGGTACCTTGAGGTACATGGCCGACGACGAGCTGATCCGCGATCCCAAGGCGCTGCGGGCCCTGGCCCACCCGTTCCGCTGGAAGCTCATCGAGGTGCTGTCCAGCGAAGGGCCGTGCACGGCCACCCGGTGCGCCGAGCTGACCGGCGAGAGCGTGGCCAGCTGCTCGTACCACCTGAACATGCTGGCCAAGTACGGCTTCGTGGAGGAGGTGACCGGCAAGGGCAGGCAGAAGCCGTGGCGGCTGACGCGCAAGGAGCAGAGCTGGTCGAGCCTCGAACTGGACCAGGAGGGGGTGCTCGCGGCCGAGGCGGCGAGCGACGCGCTCCTGGAGCACGAGTTCGCCACCATGCGCCGCTACTTCCGCCGCAAGCAGCTGGAACCGGTGGAGTGGCGCGAGGTCGTGGGCATCGACGCCACGATGAACTTCCTCACCGCCGAGGAGGCCGCCGAGGCGCTGGCGGAGATCCGCGCCGTGCTGCACCGCCACGCCGACCGCCGGGACACCGACAACCGGCCCGAGGGCTCCCGCGCCATCCGCTTCTTCCTGTCCACCACCGTGTTGCCCGACAACGGCCGGCCCGACAACTCCTAGGGGGAGAGCCATGCCGCACGACCACCTGCTGCTGAGCGTCGCGAAACAGCACATGCGCGAGGAGCAAGGCGCCGCCGAACGCCATCGCTCGACCGGCGGCAAGCGCTTGCGCGCGCTGTCCGGCTGGGTCCGGTTCGACTGGCGCGTGGTGCGCGACCACCGCGAGCTGGTGGCCGGGTTCGGCGTCTCCTGGCGGCGCGCCCCGGGCTAGTCCACCGCCTCCAGCCGCACCACGACCGACTTCGACGTGGGCGTGCCCGACACCTCGGCGGTCGAGTCGAGCGGCACCAGGGCGTTCGCCTCGGGGAAGTACGCCGCCGCGCAGCCCCGCGCCGTGGGGTAGGCCACCACGCGGAAGCGGGGCGCGCGCCGCTCGGTCACCCCCGTCGGGTCGTCCGGCCACTCGCTCACCAGGTCCACGTGCTGCCCGTCGCGCAGGCCCAGGTCGGCCAGGTCGTCAGGGCTGACGAACACCACCCGCCGGCCGTCCTTCACGCCCCGGTAGCGGTCGTCCAGGCCGTAGATCGTGGTGTTGTACTGGTCGTGGCTGCGCAGGGTCTGCAACAGCAGCCGCCCGGGCGGCACCTCCAGCACGGTCAGCGCGTTGGCCGAGAACTGCGCCTTGCCGGTGCGGGTCCCGGTGAACTCGCGGGCGTCGCGCGGGGCGTGCGGCAGCACGAAGCCGTCCGGGCGGCGCACCCTCTCGTTGTAGTCCGCGCAGCCCGGCACCACCCGCGCGATCCGGTCCCGGATCCGGTCGTAGTCCTTCTCGAACTCCTCCCACGGCACCGGGTGCGCCGGCCCGAGCACGGCGCGCGCCAGCCGGCACACGATCGACACCTCCGACAGCAGCCGGTCGCCCGCCGGCTCCAGCCGGCCCCGCGAGCGGTGCACCACCGACATCGAGTCCTCGACCGTGACGAACTGCTCGCCGCCGTGCTGGAGGTCGCTCTCGGTGCGCCCCAGGGTGGGCAGGATCAGGGCGGTGCGCCCGTGCACCACGTGCGAGCGGTTGAGCTTGGTCGACACGTGCACGGTCAGGTCCAGGCCCCGCAGCGCGGCCTCGGTCACCGGCGTGTCCGGCGTGGCGGAGGCGAAGTTGCCGCCCACGGCGAAGAACACCTTCACCCGGCCGTCGCGCATGGCGCGGATCGAGGCCACCGTGTCGAGGCCGTGGGCGCGCGGCACCTCGATGCCGAACTCCGCCTCCAGGTTGGCCAGGAACTTCTCCGGCATCTTCTCCCAGATGCCCATGGTCCGGTCGCCCTGCACGTTGGAGTGGCCGCGCACCGGGCACAGGCCCGCGCCCCTCTTGCCGATCATGCCGCGCAGCAGCGCCACGTTCGCGATCTCGCGGATCGTCGGCACGGCGTGCCGGTGCTGGGTCAGGCCCATGGCCCAGCAGAAGATCGTGCGCTCCGAACCGGCCAGCAGCCGGGCGAACCCCTCCACCTGCGCGCGCGGCAGGCCCGTGGCGCGGTCGACCGCCGCCCAGTCCAGCTCCCGCACGTGGTCGGCGTACTCGGCGAAACCGTGGGTGCTGCGCTCGACGAACCCCTCGTCCACCGCGCCCCACCGCAGCAGCAGGTGGCCCGCCGCCTGGAACAGCGCCTGGTCGCCGCCCAGCCGGATCTGGAGGAACTCGTCGGCCAGCGGCGTGCCGGCGCCGACCAGGCCGCGCGCGTTCTGCGGGTTCTTGAACCGCAGCAACCCGGCCTCCGGCAACGGGTTCACCGCCACGACGCGCGCGCCCGCCCGCTTGGCCTCCTCCAGCGCCGACAGCATCCGCGGGTGGTTGGTGCCGGGGTTCTGGCCCACCACCACGACCAGGTCGGCGTGGGCGAAGTCGTCGATGCCGACCGAGCCCTTGCCGATGCCGGTGGTCTCCGCCAGCGCCGCGCCCGACGACTCGTGGCACATGTTGGAGCAGTCCGGCAGGTTGTTCGTGCCGAACGAGCGGACCAGCAGCTGGTAGAGGAACGCGGCCTCGTTGCTGGTGCGGCCGGAGGTGTAGAACACGGCCTCGTCCGGGCTCGCCAGGCCGTTCAGCTCCGCCGCGACCAGGTCGAAGGCGTCCTGCCAGGAGATGGGCTCGTAGTGCGCCGAGCCCTCGCGCAGCACCACCGGCTCGGTGATCCGGCCCTGCTGCCCCAGCCAGTAGTCGGTCTTGCCGGCCAGCTCGGCCACGGGGTGCCGCCAGAAGAACTCCGGGCCCACGCGCCGCCTGGTCGCCTCCTCGGCCACCGCCTTGGCGCCGTTCTCGCAGAACTCGGCGAGCCTGCGGTGCCCCTGCGGCTCCGGCCACGCGCACCCCGGGCAGTCGAAGCCCTCGCGCTGGTTGAGCAGCCGCAGCGTGGTCGCCGTCCGCGCCACGCCCATCTGCTCCACGCCGCGCTTGAGCGACACCGCCACCCCGGGCAGCCCCGCCGCCCAGCGCTTGGGCTCGTGCACGTCCAGCCGCGACTCGTCGACGTCCTGCTCCGGTGGCCTGCGCTCCATGCCGCTCATTCTGCCTTCGCCGGGCGCCCGCGCGGCCTTCGTGCCGCCGGCGCACCCCGCGCGAGCACGCCGGCGGTCTCCCCGATCGACCGCCCCGGTGCAGGCCGGCGCACGGCCGCTGCCCACGGGCCCCAAGGGGTTGTCCGGCCCGTGGATCCGACGCCCTCACCTGCGACGAAACCGGTGATCAACGTCAATTGTGAGCGGCGCCACTACTCGGCGAATCGGCTGAACGGGTGACCTCGCCGGTTCCGCGCCGCCGGCGGGTCAGTCGGGACGGCCGTCAGTCGGGGCAGCCGTCGGTCGGCGACGCGGGCACGGCGACGTCGAAGTCCAACCCGGCCGGGAGGCCCGGCTCGGCCAGGGCCGGCGCGAGGTAGCCGCGCTTCGCGGCCGAGCACGCGATCGAGTGCAGCGTGCCGACCGACTCGTCGGCCCACAGGCCCTCGACGCCGGGCGAACCCGAGCGCACCGCGTACCGCACCTGGAACCGGGCCACGGCCACCGCGTCCAGCGGCCCGCGCACCGCCTCGGGCCGGTCGGGGTCGAACGCGTAGGCGATCGTGTAGTCCGTGCGCACCACCAACTCGCCCGCCGGACCGGCCTCGGCGACCATCTCGCCGCGCACCTTCGGCTCCGCCTCCGCGAGCCGCGAACCCGGGTCCGCGCGCGTGGCCACCAGCGCCGCCTCGCCGTCGTTGCGCCCGTCGAACAGGGTGCGCAGCGAGTCCCGCAGGTCCGGGGCGAACAGCGCGAACAGCGGCTCCAGGTCGTGGTCGGCCACCACCCGCCGGTCCAGCCGCGCCGTCACCACGGCCTGCCGCACCCGCGCGTAGGCGTCGGCGACCTGCTCGGCGGTGAACCCGCCGACCGGGCCGGCCTCCGGCGCCACCACCCCGTCCGCGCCGTCCGCCCAGTCCGCCGCGGTCGTGCGCGCGAACGGCTCGTCCGGGTCGAACGCGTCCGGCTCGCCCGGCCGGGTGGCGAACACCGCCCACGCCAGCAGCACCGCCGCCACCGCGATCGCCAGGCCGCCCAGGACCTGCCCGCGCGGCCGCCACGAGCGCAGCCGCCGCACCCTGGCCTGCCGCTCCGCCCTCCGCACGGCCTCCCGCGCCCACCCGTCGCCCCTCAGGTCCGGGTGGTCCTCGATGCGGTACTCGTCCACTACGCCGGTCTCCCGATCACCTCGACGCACGCCCCCTCACCGGGACCGCCGGACCCGGGAACCCGGCGCCGGCCTCCTGCCGCGCGACAGCATCACACGTCAGGGGCGCTACCAGGTATCTGGTTAGAAGTCGATACCCGCGCCTCCGTAGACTTCGACCGTGACCGAGACGCCCACCGCACCACCACAGCGCACAGGACTCCCGCCGGCGTGGAACCCGGCCGAGGTAGAGGCCGGCCTGTACGAGCGGTGGGTCGAGCGCGGCTACTTCACGGCGGACGCGACCAGCGACAAGCCGCCGTTCACCATCGTGCTGCCCCCGCCGAACGTCAACGGCAGCCTGCACATGGGCCACGCCCTCAACCACAGCGTCATGGACGCGCTGACCCGCCGCCGCCGGATGCAGGGCTACGAGGTGCTCTGGCTGCCCGGCACCGACCACGCGGGCATCGCCACCCAGACCGCGGTCGAGCGCGCCCTGGCGGGCGAGGGCAAGTCCCGCCACGACCTGGGCCGCGAGAAGTTCGTCGAGCGCGTCTGGGAGTGGCGCGAGGAGGTCGGCGGCACGATCCTGGGCCAGATGCGCCGCCTCGGCGACGGCGTGGACTGGTCCCGGCTGCGCTTCACCATGGACGACGTGCTGTCCCGGGCCGTCCAGACGATCTTCAAGAAGCTGTTCGACGACGACCTGATCTACCGCGCCGAGCGCATCATCAACTGGTGCCCGCGGTGCCAGACCGCGCTGTCGGACATCGAGGTCGACCACTCCGAGGACGACGGCGAGCTGGTCTCCATCCGCTACGGCTCGGGCGACCGCTCGATCGTGGTGGCCACCACCCGCGCCGAGACCATGCTGGGCGACACCGCGGTCGCGGTGCACCCGGAGGACGAGCGCTACCGGCACCTGATCGGCACCGACGTCGAGGTGCCGCTGACGGGCCGGTTCGTGCCGGTCGTCGCCGACGAGCACGTGGACCCGGCGTTCGGCACCGGCGCGGTCAAGGTGACCCCGGCGCACGACCCGAACGACTTCGAGATCGGCCGGCGCCACGACCTGCCGACGCTGACCGTCATGGACGGCCGCGGCGTGATCACGGCCAAGGGCCCGTTCGAGGGCCTGGACCGGTTCGAGGCGCGCCCCGCGGTCGTCGCCGCGCTGCGCGAGCAGGGCCGGATCGTGGCCGAGAAGCGCCCCTACCGGCACGCCGTCGGCCACTGCTCCCGGTGCGACACGGTCATCGAGCCGCGCCTGTCCCTGCAGTGGTGGGTGAAGGTCGCGCCGCTGGCCGAGGCGGCGTCCGCCGCCGTGCGCGACGGCCGCACCGCCATCCACCCGCCGGAGCTGGCCAAGCGCTACTTCGACTGGGTCGACAACCTCAACGACTGGTGCATCTCGCGCCAGCTGTGGTGGGGCCACCGCATCCCGGTCTGGTACGGCCCGGACGGCGAGGTGGTGTGCGTCGGACCGGACGAGGAGCCGCCCGGCGAGGGCTGGGTGCAGGACGAGGACGTGCTGGACACGTGGTTCTCGTCCGGCCTGTGGCCGTTCTCCACGCTGGGCTGGCCCGAGCGGACCGGGGACCTGGCGAAGTTCTACTCGACCTCGGTGCTGTCCACCGGCTACGACATCCTGTTCTTCTGGGTCGTCCGGATGATGATGTTCGGCCTGTACGCGATGGACGGCGTGCAGCCGTTCGACCACGTGTACCTGCACGGCCTCATCCGCGACCAGCACGGCAAGAAGATGTCCAAGTCGCGCGGCAACGGCATCGACCCGATCGACTGGATGGACGCCTACGGCGCCGACGCCACCCGGTTCACGCTGCTGCGCGGCGCGAACCCCGGCTCGGACATGGCCATCGCCGAGGAGTGGGCCGCGGGCTCGCGCAACTTCACCACGAAGCTGTGGAACGCCGCCCGGTTCGCGCTGGGCAACGGCGCGACGGTGGAGCGCCCGCTGCCGGCGCGCGAGGAGCTGACCGACGCCGACCGCTGGATCCTCGACCTGCTCGACCGGCTCACCTCCGACGTGGACCGGCACTTCGAGGGCTTCCAGTTCGCCAAGCTCAGCGAGGCGCTGTACCACTTCACGTGGGACGAGTTCTGCGACTGGTACCTGGAGCTGGCCAAGGTCCAGCTGGGCGAGGGCGGCGAGCGCGCCGAGCACACCCGGGCCGTGCTCGGCCACGTGCTCGACGTGGTGCTGCGGCTGCTGCACCCGCTGACGCCGTTCATCACCGAGGTGCTGTGGACCACGCTCACCGGCCGCGAGTCGGTCGTGGTCGCGGAGTGGCCGGCGCCGACCGGCGCCGCGCCCGACGAGGTGGCGGCGCAGCGGGTCGAGGGCCTGAAGAAGCTGGTCACCGAGATCCGCCGGTTCCGCTCCGACCAGGGCCTCAAGCCCGGCCAGAAGGTCGCGGGCGCGGTGCGCGGCGCGTGCTGCGTCGACCTGCTCGACCAGGTGCCGGCGGTGCGGGCGCTGACCAGGATGACCGAGCCCGACGAGGGGTTCTCGGCGTCGGTGTCGCTGGACGTGGGCCTGCCCAAGGGCACGGTGAAGGTCGAGCTGGACCTGTCCGGCGCGATCGACGTGGTGGCCGAGCGCAAGCGCCTGGCCAAGGACCTCGCGGTGGCCGAGAAGGAACGCGCCCAGTGCGAGGGCAAGCTGGGCAACGCGGCGTTCCTGGCCAAGGCGCCCGCCGACGTGGTGGCGAAGATCCAGGCGCGGCTCGACGCGGCCAACGCCGAGGTCGACCGCATCCACGCCCGCCTCGAGACGCTGCCCCAGGACCCGGGCGCGCGGTCGTGACCGGGTTCGAGGCGGGCGGGCTGGAGGACCTGCGCCAGGTCGAGGCGGAGCTGAACACCCGCTGGCCGGAGACCAAGCTGGAACCGAGCCTGACCAGGATCCGGCAGCTCGTCGACCTGCTCGGCGACCCCCAGCGCTCCTACCCGGTGCTGCACGTCGGCGGCACGAACGGCAAGACGTCGACCTCGCGCATGGTCGACGCGCTGCTCACGCGCGTCGGCCTGCGCACCGGCCGGTACACCAGCCCGCACCTCCAGCTGGCCACCGAGCGGATCAGCGTGGACGGCGCGCCGATCAGCCCAGAGCGCTACGTCGAGGTCTACCGGGACGTCGAGCCGTACGTGGCGATCGTGGACGGGCGCAACGAGGTGCCCATGAGCAAGTTCGAGGTGCTCACCGGCATGGCGTTCGCCGCGTTCGCGGACGCGCCGGTGGACGCCGCCGTGGTCGAGGTCGGCATGGGCGGCTCGTGGGACGCCACGAACGTCGCGGACGGCCGGATCGCGGTGGTCACCCCGATCGGGCTCGACCACGTCGAGTACCTGGGCAGCGACCTCGCGGGCATCGCGGAGGAGAAGGCCGGGATCATCAAGCCCGGCGCGGTCGCCGTGCTCGCGCAGCAGGAGGCCGCGGTCGAGCAGGTGCTGCTGCGGCGGTGCGCCGAGGTGGACGCCGCGATCGCGCGGCTGGGCTCGGAGTTCGGCGTGCTCCAGCGCGACGTCGCGGTGGGCGGCCAGGTGCTGCGACTCCAGGGCCTCGGCGGCGTGTACGAGGACGTCTTCCTGCCGCTGCACGGCGCCCACCAGGCGGCGAACGCGGTGCTGGCGCTGGCCGCCCTGGAGGCGTTCTTCGGCGCGGGCGCGGACCGGCAGCTCGACGTGGAGGCGGTGCGCGAGGCGTTCGCCGGCGTGGCCTCGCCGGGCCGGCTGGAGCGGGTGCGCTCGGCGCCGACCGTGCTGGTCGACGCGGCGCACAACCCGCACGGCGCGCAGGCGCTGGCGAAGGCGCTGGACGAGGAGTTCGGCTTCCGCAAGCTGGTCGCCGTGGTCGGTGTGATGGACGACAAGGACGCCGTCGGCATCCTGTCCGCGCTGGAGCCGGTGGTGCAGGAGGTCGTGCTGACCGCGAACTCCTCGCCCCGGGCCATGGACCCCGACCTGCTCGCCGGCGTGGCCATCCCGATCTTCGGGGAGGACCGGATGCTCGTGCAGCCGCACCTGCCCGACGCGCTGGAGGAGGCGATCCGGCTCGCCGAGGAGAACGACGACGGCGACGTGGTCTCCGGCGGCGGCGTGGTGGTGACCGGTTCGGTGGTGACCGCCGGCGAGGCGCGCGCCCTGTTCGGCAAGGAGCCCTCATGACCGCGCCCGCTCCCAAGAAGGACCCGATGAAGGGCTTCCGGGGGATCATGGCGGGCACGCTGATCCTGGAGGCCGTCGTCGTCGCCCTGGCGCTGCCGGTGGTGGCGAACCTGGGCGGCGGCATCGGCAGCGGCACCGGGTACCTGGTGCTCGGCCTGATCGTCGCGTTCCTCGGCACGTGCGCCCTGCTGAAGCACTCGTGGAGCGCGTACGTGATCGTCGCGCTGCACGTGGTGATGATCGCGGGGTGGTTCGCGATGGTCGCGCTGGGCATCATCGGCGTGGTGTTCAGCCTGGTGTGGGCGTACCTGTTCTGGCTGCGGCGGGACGTGGCGAAGCGGATGGCCGAGGGGCGGCTGCCCAGCCAGCAGCGGTGAGGCGCGTGGTGGGTGCCGCCGCGCGAGGTGATCGCGACGGCACCCGGTCGCGCCGGACGACCCGGCGCGGGCTCAGCGGTCGGTGCTGATCGTCTTGCGGATCCAGCCGGTGTACGCGGTCGCGTTGGTGTAGAGACCCGGGCCGTTCGCGCAGGGCACGTCCTCGTCACCGGGGCCGGAGGTGACGCCGATCAGCTCCCACCGCCCCCACTTCCCGCGCTGGACCTGCGGCCCGCCGGAGTCGCCGGAGCACGCCATGGCACCGGCCGTCCGGCTGACCGTGCACAGCCGGGTCCGGTCCGCGAAGCCGGGCGCGCACTCGGACTCGGCGCCGCGACGGGTGTCGAGCTGCTGGAGCCGCTCGGGGAACTCCCACTCGTCCGGGCCGGCCCCCTCGACCGTGGTGCCGAACCCCAGCAGCCGGGTCGGGGTGCCGGGCGAGCCCGCCCGGTCGGCGATCCGGATCGGCCGCTGGGCGACCGGGCGGTCCAGGCGCACCAGCGCGATGTCGTTGCGGTTGGGCTGCGTCCCCGGCGCCACCTCGTAGGCCGGGTGGCGCACCACGCGGTCGATGGTCCGGACGGCGCCGCCGGAAGTCCGCCGGTCGCTGCCGACGCGCACGGTCCCGTCCAGCACCGCCCCGCCCGCCCCCTGGTCGACGCAGTGCGCCGCCGTCACCACCCACCGCGGGTGGATCAGCGACGCCCCGCAGACGCCCTTGGCGTCGCCCGCGGCGGGCACGGTCAGCGGGATCGAGGCCATGAACTGGTAGCGCTCGGTGGAGTCCTGCCCGTTGATGACGGCGCCGGCGGTGCCGGTCGTCGCCGCGGCGGCGAACGCGCCCACCAGCAGGACGCCGGCCACCCGGACCGCTCCACGGCGCACGGACTTCAGTCTCGACATGCTCTTCCTTCGCACTGGGGATCTGGCACTGGGGATGACGAACGAGACCGATCCTTTCCGTCCACGGCGGACGAAACCATGCAGCCAACAGGCCGGTCGGCGGGGGTGGCAGCCCGACCGTCCGCGGTAGCCCCTGCACCACCGGAGGAGGGCCGGTCGTCCAGCCGGCAGCGGTGGGGCGCGCGGCGTTCGTGCCCGGTGGGGTGGCTTTCGCGCACGGCCGCAGCCGCCCGGTGCTCACGCACGGCGTGCAGTCCGGTGACGTGACCGTCGACGGCGGCCTGGTGTGGACGCGGGCCGACCGGCCGGCGCGGATGCTGGTCGAGGTGTCCGGCGACCCGTCGTTCCGGAGGTCCCGGGTGGTGCGCGGCCCGCTGCTCACGCCGGAGACCGGCGGCACGGGCCGGGTGCGGCTGCGCAGGCTGCCCGCCGGTCGGACTTCTTCGTCAACAGCGGCGACACCGCGTACGCGGACGGCCCGCTCCGGGAGTCGATGGTGCTGCCGGACGGGCGGGTGTGGCGCAACCTGGTCATCCCGGAGAAGCTGAAGGTCGCCGAGACCCTGGACGAGTGCCGGGGCCAGTTCGCCTACAACCCCCGGTGACAGCGCTTCGCCAACATGGTCAGCTCTGGTGCACCAATCGATCCGGCGCGGCCTTCGTGTCGAGCCAGGTCCTGGCCAGCTTGCCCGCCGCGGCGCGGAACACGCCGTCGCGGTTGCCATCGTCGGGCGTGATGGTCTCCGACCGCTTGTCCAGGACGAGGTACCGCTGCGTTCCGCCGTCGGTGTGGAACCGGTAGCGCGCCTCGGCTTCGGTCTCGTCCTCCTTGTGCAAGTACACGAGCATCGCCATCGCGATCACCTCCAAGGCTCGCTGTAGTCCTCGTTGGACGCGGGTGGGATCTGGGTTTCCCACCGCGACACCTCGTTGGCCGCCGCGTGAGCTTCCCGGTACGAGGCGCTCGGGTTCTGCTGCCAGTATCGCGCCTCGGCGAGTTCGTGTTCGAGCAGGGCGATGTCCGAGGGCTGCGCCCGTCCCGACCGCAGCCTCAGCCACGCCTCCGCCATGTCCGGGTTGGGGTCGAAGCGGGCCATGACCGTGCCCCCGTCGACGCCCTCCAACGGGTGCAGGTCCTCGAACACGTGGTTCTTGATCTGCTCGATCTCGGCACGGCTGAAGCCGGTGCCACCTCCGACCCGGGGCACGTCGGCGACGTGGCCCGCGACGTCGCCGACGTCGTCGGACCCGCGGATCGACTGGTACGCGTTCTCCGACCAGCGGTCGATGCGGTCGTAGGCGCGCAACGACCCGTCGTCCACCGGCCGCGCGCCGCCGGTCTGACCGGGACGCGGCAGTTCATCACCCGATCGAGCGGGGGCCTTGAGGTCGTCCAGCACCTTGCGGACCTGGCCGAACACGTCACCGAGCCGGCGGAGCAGCGGGACGAGCTTCCCGATCGTCCGCACCAGTTTCTTGAGGATGTCGCCGATCTTCGCGGCCCACCGCGCCACGGCCGCCGACGCCTGCGCGACCACGACCGGCGTGGCCAGCCCGAGCGTGAACGCCACCTCGGCCGCCCAGGAGATCAACCGGCCCACCAGGTCGGCGATCAGGTCCCGCACGACCTCGCGCACGGCGGCGACCACGACACCGGCCATCTCCACGGCCGAGCCGAACCCGTCGGCGGCGGTGGACGCGCCGCCGAGCACCTCGGCGGTGTTCTTGGCGGCGGCCCGGTAGGCGTCCCCCGCCTGCCCCTGCCACCCGGCGGTGTCGGCGGCCACGTCGCGCGTGTAGTCGTCACGGACGCCGGCCACGGCTTCGGCAACGTTCTTCCAGGTGGCCGCGTGGGAGGCGACGAGGTCGGCGTTGCCCGCGAGCCAGTCCAACGCGTCGGACAGCGGCTTGACGTGCTCGATCAACCACGAGACACCGGCCGAGATCAACGAGCCCAGCGGGTCGATGACGACGCTCAGCGCCTCCAGGCCGACACCCGCGACACCCAAGCCGACGTCGACCCAGCTACCGCTCTCGATACCGGACTTGACGTCGGCGGCTGACTCGGCGACCCCGATGCCGGAGTACCACCGCGTGCTGTCCTGAACAGGGGCGATGAGCGGGTTGGTGTCGGTCAACGCAGGCTCCCGAAGGTGACCGCGGCATCGTCCTCGCGCTGCTCGTACTCGTCGGCCGTGTACTTCACCTGGGTGGCGATGTCGGCGATGCCCTTGGTGCCGGCCGTCAACGCGTCATTGGCCTGGTCCTCGACGCCGCGCATGACCGAGGGCAGGAACTGGCACAGCTGTCCGTACGCGCCGTCGGCCATGCTCACCGCGCGGGCGGCGTGCACCGCCTCGCCCAGCCGCTCGGCCAGTGCTTCCAGCTTGGCGGCGTGCGCGCGCAGTTCACCGGGCAGGACGTCGTAACCGCTCACCACGGCCTCCTTCACCTGAGGTAGGACTCGTCGCCGAAGTCGTCGTCATCCCCGCGAGTGCGCGGTGCGGGTGGCGGGGCGTCCCCGAAGCGGTCGCGGTAGGCGTCCACGACCATCCGGCGGGTGTCCGGCAGGTCGTCGCCCACCTGTGCTTCCGTCGCGGCCCGGACCTCACCGGCGATCCGCGCGCGAGCGGCATTCAGGGTGTTCATGAACAGCGGACCGAGGTCGTCGGGGCGCACCGAGACCGCCCGATCGGTGAACCGCACGTCCACCGGTGAGCCGGTGGAGTCGACGGTCACGACAACCGCGCCGTTGGGACTGGTTTCCGTCACCCGGATCCGCTCCACCTGGTCGCGCAACGCCTGCAAGCGATCGGCCCGGTTGCGCATCCCCTCGACCCAGTTGTCGATGCTGCGCTCCGCCTGCTCCGGATCCCCGCTCAACAGGCCGTCCCACCGTGGCTCCGCCATACGACGGTTATAGCCGGACGCCGCCGGAGTGATCACACGATCGGAAAAATTCCACTCGATACGTCCTCCCCTCGGGGGCGTACCGCCGAGGAGCCAGGCCATATGCATACCCGGAAGTGATCCTGGACTCCCCGCTCTACACCGAGAAGCGGGTGGACGTGCTGGCCCGGAGGGCGTTCCGGGCGTTCCACGAGTGACAGCCGATCGACCCGCTGCGCGCGGTGGACGGGCGGGTCTACCGCGGCGCGCACGTCGAGGTGTTCGTGCTGGACATGCGCTCCTACAAGGACGCCAACACCTCGCCGCGCGACGGCGCCGGGCACGTGCTGGGCGAGGAGCAGACGCGCTGGCTGATCGACTCGCTGGCGTGCTGGACCCGACGTTCGGGCCCGAGGCGGTGTTCGTCAACGCCCCGCCGGCGGCGAACACGACGCCGTTGGACGGGTTCCAGCACTTCGGCGAGGTCGAGGTGTCGCGGGACGGCGAGCTGATGGTGTGGCTGCGCGACATCGCCGGGCGGTCGCTGTGGAGCAAGACCCTCCAGCCGCGGCGTTGACGCAAGATCCTGCAAGGAGTTGCAGCCTTCTGGGCCTTGTCCGACCTCCTCCGTCGTGATTTGGTGCACCCCGTCCCGCGTTCCGCCGGGGCGGGGTTGCAAGATCTTGCGACAAGGAGGTCGCGATGCGTCGGGCCGTCGCCGCGCTCATCGCACTGGCCGTAGTGCCGCTCACACCACCACCCGTGACGTCCGCCGCGCCCGCCGAACAGCGGCTCGCCGTGGGCGCGGTCACCGACCTCGCGCCGGGCGTGCGGGGTGAGGACCGGCGGCTGGCCAAGGACGCCCTGCGCGACGACCTGACCGGTGAGCGGTTCTACTTCGTGATGCCCGACCGGTTCGCCAACGGCGACCGGTCCAACGACCGGGGCGGCACCACCGAGGCCGACCGGCTCAAGAGCGGCTTCGACCCCGCAGACAAGGGCTTCTACCACGGCGGCGACCTCAAGGGCCTGCGCGACCGGCTCGACTACCTCGACGGCCTGGGCGTCACCGCGATCTGGATGACCCCGATGTTCCGCAACCGGTGGGTGCAGGGCTCCGGCGACGACGTCTCGGCCGGCTACCACGGCTACTGGACCACCGACTTCACCCAGCTCGACCCGCACTTCGGCACCACCGACGACATGCGGCGGCTGATCCGCGACGCGCACCGGCGCGGCATCAAGGTCTTCTTCGACATCGTCGCCAACCACACCGCCGACCTGATCGACCACGCCGAGGGCGAGTACGGCTACGTCAGCACGGGCGCGGAGCCCTACCTGGACGAGCGGGGCAACCCGGTCGACATCGCCGAGATCGCCGGGCAGGCGGACTTCCCGAGGCTCACCGTGCCGTACACGCCGGTGGTCAAGGGCGAGAAGACCCCGGCCTGGCTCAACGACCCGCAGCTCTACCACAACCGGGGCGACTCGACGTTCAGCGGCGAGTCCGCCGAGTACGGCGACTTCCACGGCCTGGACGACCTCATGACCGAGCACCCTAGGGTGGTCGAGGGCATGAAGCGGATCTTCACCAGCTGGATCGACACCCTGGGCATCGACGGCTACCGCGTGGACACCGTCAAGCACGTCAACGTGGAGTTCTGGCAGGCGCTCGCCCCGCACGTGAAGCGGTACGCGGAGCAGCGCGGCAAGCGCGACTTCTTCGTGTTCGGCGAGGTCTTCGACGCCGACCCCGCGGTCACCTCGCGCTACACCACCGAGGGGAAGATGCAGGCCGCGCTGGACTTCCCGTTCCAGAGCGGCGCGGCGACGTTCCTGTCCGGCGGCGGCGCGGACCGCCTCGGCCAGGTGCTGGTGGACGACGACCGGTACACCGACGCCGACTCCAACGCCTCCTCGCTGCCGACGTTCCTGGGCAACCACGACATGGGCCGCATCGCCTGGATGGTGCGGCAGAACCGGCCCGGCGTGCCCGAGGCCGAGCTGCTGGAGCGGCTCAAGCTCGGCAACGCCCTGATGTACCTGTGGCGCGGCAACCCGGTCGTCTACTACGGCGACGAGCAGGGCTTCGCGGGCGGCGGCGGCGACAAGCTGGCCCGCCAGGACATGTTCGCCTCCACGACCCCCGAGTACGCCGCCGAGGACCTGGTCGGCAGCGACCGGACCGGCGCGGTCGACAACTTCCGCACCGACCACCCGCTGTACCGGCAGCTCCGCGACCTGGCGCGGTTCGTGGACCGCGACCCCGTGTGGAAGGACGGCAACCAGACCCTCAAGCTCGCCCGTGGCGACGTGATCGCGTTCAGCCGCACCGGTCGCTCCCAGCAGGTCGAGCACCTGGTGGTGGCCAACGCGGGCACCGCGCCCGCCACCGTCGAGGTGCCGGTCTCGGGCACCGGCTACCGACCGGTCTGGCCGGCCGCCGGCTCGCAGGTCGACGCGGTGAACGGCAGGGTGCGGGTGACCGTGCCCGCGCTGTCCGCACTGGTCCTCAAGGGCACGGGCGCGCTGCGCGCCGCCACGCCCGCCCCCGCGCTGGTCGTCCCGCCGACCGGCACCGTGCTGGACGACCGGGTCGAGCTGCGCGCCGACGGCATCTCCTCGCCGTACGCGCAGGCCACGTTCGCCGCGCGCGTGCGGGGGCAGCGCGACTGGCAGGTGCTGGGCACCGACGACGCCGCGCCGTACCGCGTGTTCGCCGACCTGGCGTCGCTGCCCGGCGCGGCGGTGGGCGGGGAGGTCGAGGTCCGGGTCGTCGCGAAGGACGCCAGGGGCAACCTCGGCGCGGACGGCGCGAAGCTCGGCCTGGTCGCCGCGCCGCCGGTGGAGCCGCCGACCGCCGCCTCCTCGGACTGGCTGGTCGTGCACTACAACCGCCCGAACGGCGACTACGACGGGTGGGGCCTGCACGTGTGGGGCGACGTGGAGGGCGCGCCGACGTGGGACGCGCCGCTGCCGTTCGCCGGCGAGACCCCGTACGGGCGGTTCGCCTGGGTGAAGCTGAAGCCGGGCGCGCGTTCGGTGGGGCTCATCGCGCACAAGGGCGACGAGAAGGACACCAACGGCGACCGGTTCGTCGACCCGAGCGCCACACCTCAGGTGTGGCTGAAGCAGGGCGATGCCGCCGTGCACGCCAACGAGGTCGCGGCCACCGGCCAGGCCGTGGTGACGCACCTGGGCGACGCGACCGGCGCGATGGTCCGCGTCGGCACGACCGACCACCCGTTCACCGGCGGCGTGGCGGTCGTCCCGACCACCTCGCCGGTCGAGTTCTCGGTGGTGCGCGACGGGACCGTCGAGGCCACCGGGCGCACGGCCGGGCGCGCGTGGGTGAACGGCGGCGCGGTGCACGCGAGCCGGGCCGCGGCGGAGAACCGCGCGGTCATCCACTACCACCGCCCCGACGGCGACTACGCCGACTGGACGCTCTACCACTGGACCGGCTCGCTGGAGCCGAGCCCCGGCTGGAACCAGTCGCGCGTGCCGGACGGCTCGGACGGGTTCGGCGTGTACTGGTCGGTGGCGCTGGAGCCCGGCGCGGCGGGGCTGAGCAACATCATCCACCGCGGTGACGCCAAGGACCCCGGCGCGGACCAGTTCCTGGACGTCGCCGGCACCGGCCACGAGGTCTGGCACGTCTCCGGCTCGGCCAAGCCGGACGGCTCGATCTCCTACGTGCTGCCGCCGTCCGGCGGCGAGGGCGTGGAGGACGACCTGACCAAGGCGAAGGCCCACTGGGTGACCAGGGACCTGGTGGTGTGGGACGTGCCGGTGGTGGCCTCCGACGGCTACCGCCTGGAGTACGACGGCAGGGTGCTGCGGCTGGAGCCGTCGGCGGAGCCGGTGCCGGAGCGGTTCCCGCACCTGCGCGGGAAGCCGGTGTTCCGGGTGCGCGACACCGCGCGGGTCGACGAGGCGCTGCGCGGCAGGCTGTCCGCCGTGCACGTCGACGCCGGCGGCGGCCTGCGGCACCGCACGGGCGTGCAGCTCGCCGGCGTGCTGGACGACCGGTACGCCGCCGAGGCCGCGGGGCTGACCTACGGGCCCGCGTTCGAGGGCGACCGGGTCACCGCGCGGCTGTGGGCGCCCACCGCGTCGTCGGTGCGGCTCCAGCTGTTCGACCGGCCGTCCGGCGACCCGGTGCGGGTCGTCGACCTCGCCCGGGACGACGCGTCGGGCTCGTGGTCGGCGAGCGGGGACTGGAAGGACCGCTACTACCGGTACGAGGTGACCGTCGCCGGGCGCGCGGTGACCGTCACCGACCCGTACTCGGTGGCGCTGTCGGTGGACTCCACGCACTCGCAGTTCGCCGACCTCGCCGACCCCCGCACCATGCCCGACGGCTGGGCCGGCGAGGTGGCGCGCGGCCTCGGCGCCGACCCCACCGAGCACGGCATCACCGAGCTGCACGTGCGGGACTTCTCCATCGGCGACGAGTCGGTGCCCGCCGCCGACCGCGGCACGTACAAGGCGTTCACGCACCGGTCGTCGACCGGGATGACGCACCTGCGGCAGCTCGCCGAGGCCGGGCTGGACACCGTGCACCTGCTGCCGACGTTCGACATCGCGACCATCCCCGAGAAGCGCGCCGACCAGCGGCGGCCGGACTGCGACCTGGCCGCGCTGCCGCCGGACTCCCCGGCGCAGCAGGGGTGCGTGGCCGCCTCGGCCGCGAAGGACGGCTTCAACTGGGGCTACGACCCGTTCCACTACGACGTGCCCGAGGGCTCTTACGCCACCGACGACGCCCAGGACGGCTGGGCCCGCTCCCGGCAGTACCGCGAGATGGTGAAGTCGTTGCACGCCAACGGCAACCGCGTGGTCGTGGACGTGGTCTACAACCACACGGCCGCCCACGGCGACGCGCCGACCTCCGTGCTGGACAAGGTGGTGCCCGGCTACTACCAGCGGCTCGACCTCGACGGCGCCGTGGCCAACTCGACGTGCTGCTCCAACACCGCGCCCGAGAACGCCATGATGGGCAAGCTCGTGGTGGACTCGGTGGTGCGCTGGGCCCGGACCTACAAGGTGGACGGCTTCCGGTTCGACCTGATGGGCCACCACCCGAAGGCGAACGTCCTCGCGGTGCGGGCGGCGCTGGACGCGCTGACCGTCGAGCGCGACGGCGTGGACGGCAAGGCGATCCGCGTCTACGGCGAGGGCTGGGACTTCGGCGAGGTCGCCGGCAACGCCCGGTTCGAGCAGGCCACCCAGGCGAACCTGGCGGGCACCGGCATCGGCACGTTCAGCGACCGGCTGCGCGACGCGGTGCGCGGCGGCGGCCCGTTCGACGCCGACCCGCGGGTCCAGGGCCTGGCCTCGGGCCTGGCGGGCGACCTGAACGGCTCGCCGGCCAACGGCGACGTGGCCGCGCGGCTGGCCAACTACACCGACCTGGTGAAGCTCGGCATGGCGGGCAACATGGCGTCCTACCGGTTCGAGTCCACCTCCGGCGGCGTGGTCGACGGCCGGGGCGTGCCGTACAACGGCTCGCCCGCCGGGTACACCGGCGGACCCGCCGACGTGATCACCTACGCGGACGCGCACGACAACGAGACGCTGTTCGACTCGCAGGTGTTCAAGCTGCCGGTCGGCACGTCGATGGCGGACCGGGTGCGGATGCAGAAGGTCGCGCTGGCGCCGGTGCTGCTGGGCCAGGGGCAGCCGTTCCTGCACGCGGGCGCGGAGTTCCTGCGCTCGAAGTCGCTGGACCGCAACAGCTACGACTCCGGCGACTGGTTCAACCGCTACGACCCGTCGCTGCGGGACAACGGGTTCGGGCGCGGCCTGCCGCCGGCGGCGGACAACGAGGACAAGTGGCCCTACGCGGCCCCGCTGCTGGCGGACGCCGCGCTGAAGCCGTCGCCGGCGGACATGCGGGCGGCCGTGGACAACACGTTGGAGCTGCTGCGGATCCGCCGGTCCTCGCCGCTGTTCACGCTCGGTGACGCCGCGCTCGTGCAGCAGAAGCTGTCGTTCCCGGCCGCCGAGCCGGGCGTGGTGGCGGCGCTGCTCGACGACACGGCGGGTCCGGACGCGGACCCGGCCCTCGACGGGATCCTCGTGGTGGTGAACCCGTACCCGGTGGAGAAGTCGGTGGCCGTCGCCGGCGACTGGCGCAACCACGGGCTGAGCGGCGACGAGGCCGCGGTGGGCGGCGGCTCGGTGCGCGTGCCCGCCCGCTCGGTGGTGGTGCTGACCCGCTAGTGGTCGGCGAGTTCGACGCGTGACCGGACGTCCTCGGCGCGCAGGATGCGGAACCCCCGCTCCTGCGCGCCGAGCACTTTCAGGAACCCGGGGCTGGTCTCCATCACGTAGGCCTCGAAGGTGCCTCCGGTGGTCTCCACGCGCTCGCGCGGCACCCACGGCGTGGCCACCACGGCGGCCACGACCAGCGCCACCGCCCCCACCACCCAGCCGAACCGCCGCAGCACGAACACCGCGCCCGACCACCGCCTGACCAGGACCAGCGCGGCGGTCAGCACCACCGCGGCCACCGGCACCCACCAGCGGTGGTAGGTCAGCGCGTGCGCGACCAGGAACGCCACCAGCACCACCACCGCCGGCACCGCCGCGCGCGACCTCGTGCCGATGGCGTAGAGGACCGTCAACGGCACCATCAGCACCAGCAGCGCGCTGCTGATGCGCGAGTCGGCCATGAACGTGCCCAGGAACAGCCCCGGCGCGTCCTCCAGGTCCAGGGTGTGCAGCAGCGCGAACGCCACGTGCCAGTCGTAGTGGGACACCGCGAGCAGGCGCAGCAGCACGAACATCACGGCGACACCCGTGACGGCGGGCGCCAGGTGGGGCTTCTCGGTGGTCACGGCGGACACTGTGGCAGCCCCGGCTACCCTTGGCCCCAGTTGCACGAATCCGCACGAAGGAGTATCGACCGCCGTGAGCGAGCGCACCCTGGTCCTGGTCAAGCCCGACGGCGTCAGCCGCGGCCTGGTCGGCGAGGTCATCTCCCGCATCGAGCGCAAGGGCCTCAAGCTGGCCGCCCTGGAACTGCGCGTCGTGGACCGCGCGACGGCCGAGCAGCACTACGCCGAGCACGACGGCAAGCCGTTCTACAACGACCTGGTGGAGTTCATCACCGGTGGTCCGCTGGTCGCGCTGGTCGTGGAGGGTCCCCGGGCCATCTCCGCGTTCCGCCAGCTGGCGGGCGGCACGGACCCGGTGGAGAAGGCCACCCCGGGCACCATCCGCGGCGACTTCGGCCTGGAGGTCCAGTTCAACTTGGTCCACGGCTCGGACTCGCCGGAGTCGGCGGAGCGCGAGGTCAAGCTCTGGTTCCCGAACCTCTGAGCCGCTCTTCCCGAACGGCCCGGACCGCCGAGCGGTCCGGGCCGTTCGCGCGTCCGGGGCGCCGCGGGCGCGGGAAAACCACGCCCTGCTTGTCGTACCCCGCCGATACCGTGATCACGTGACCACCACCCTCGTCGAAGCCAAGGCGCTGACCAAGCACTTCGGGGCGTTCGAAGCCGTCCGCGGCATCGACGTCGAGGTGCGGGCGGGCGAGGCGTTCGGCTTCCTCGGCCCCAACGGCGCCGGCAAGTCCTCCACCATGCGCATGGTCTCCTGCGTCTCCCCGCGCACCGGCGGCGAGCTGAGGGTCCTGGGCCTGGACCCGGACACCGACGGACCGCGGATCCGCGCCCGCCTGGGCGTCGTGCCCCAGCAGGACAACCTCGACACCGAGCTGACCGTCCGGCAGAACCTGGAGGTCTACGGCCGCTACTTCGGCCTCAGCCGGAGCGCGGTGCGGGAGAAGGCCGGGGAGCTGATGCGGTTCGCCCAGCTGGAGGACCGCGCCGACGCCGAGGTGGAGCCGCTGTCCGGCGGCATGAAGCGGCGGCTGACGATCGCCCGCTCCCTGGTCAACGACCCGGAGCTGCTGCTGCTCGACGAACCCACCACGGGCCTCGACCCGCAGGCCCGCCACCTGCTGTGGGACCGGCTGTTCCGGCTCAAGCAGTCCGGGGTCACGCTGATCATCACCACCCACTACATGGACGAGGCCGAGCAGCTGTGCGACCGGCTGGTGGTGATGGACGGCGGCCGGATCGCGGCCGAGGGGTCGCCCGCCGAGCTGATCCGGCGTTACTCCACCCGCGAGGTGCTGGAGCTGCGCTTCCCGCCGGGCGAGCAGAGCGCCGCCGAGGTGCGCGACCTGGCCGAGCGGGTGGAGGTGCTGCCCGACCGCGTGCTGCTCTACACCGCCGACGGCGAGGCGGCGCTGGCCGCGGCCCACGCGCGGGGAGTGCGGCCGGTGTCGAGCCTGGTGCGCCGCAGCAGCCTGGAGGACGTGTTCCTCCGCCTCACCGGCCGGACCCTGGTGGACTGACCGGTGGAACCACGCGTCCTGGGCCCGTTCCGCGCCGCGCTGGTCGCGGTGGAGAACCACTGGACCTGGTACCGCCGCAACTGGCGCGCCACGGTCATCTCGAACTTCCTCCAGCCGGTGCTGATGCTGCTCGCCATGGGCCTGGGCTTCGGCTCGCAGGTCCAGGCGGGCGAGGCCACCGGCGGTCACCCGTACGTGGTGTTCCTCGCGCCGGCGCTGCTCGTGCTGACCGCCGCGCAGAACGCCATGTTCGAGTCGACCTACGCGATCCTGTCCTCGTTCAAGTGGCAGAAGACCTACTTCGGCGTGGTGTCCACCCCGGTCACGCCCGCGCAGGTGCTGTACGGCCAACTGCTGTGGATCGCGCTGCGCCTGGCCGCCTGCACGGCGGTGTTCCTCGCCGTCGCCGCCGCGCTGGGCGCGGTCACGAGCCCGTCGGCCGTGCTGGCGGTGCCGTTCGCGGTGCTGGCCGGCATGGCGTTCAGCGCGCCCGTGGTCGCATTCACCGCGACCCGGGAGAAACCGGACTCGTTCAACGCCCTGTTCCGGTTCGTGCTGATGCCGATGACCCTGTTCACCGGCGCGTTCTTCCCGCTGGACCAGCTGCCCGCCTGGCTGCACCCGCTGGCCTGGGCCACCCCGGTGTGGCACGGCATCGAGCTGGCCCGCGGCGCCGCGTTCGGCACCCTCGGCGCGCTGCCCGCGCTCGGCCACGTCGCCTACCTGTGCGCGATGGTCGCCGCGGGCGTGGCGCTGGGCCGCCGCCACTTCCACCGGAGGCTGACCGCATGACCCGCACCCTCGACCCCGTCGAGCCGCGGAGCCGCGGCGGCCTGCTGTTCCGCGTCGTGCCGCCCGGCCTGTACGCGGGCCGCCCGCACGCCCTGGTCGAGCGCTCCTACCTGGTCAACCGGCGGGCGTGGATGGCGGTGGTCTCCGGGTTCTTCGAGCCGCTGTTCTTCCTGCTGTCCCTCGGGTTCGGCTTCGGGCAGCTCGTCGCCACCGTCCAGGGCCCGGCCGGGCCGGTCGACTACGCCGCGTTCGTCGCACCGGCCCTGCTCGCGGCGTCGGCGATGAACGGCGCGGTGTACGACGCGACGTTCGGCCTGTTCTTCAAGTTCAAGTACGCCAAGGTCTACGACGCGGTGCTGGCCACCCCGATGGGGCCGGTCGACATCGCGGTCGGCGAGGCCGCGTGGTGCCTGCTCCGCGGCGGCCTGTACTCGGCGGGCTTCCTCGGCGTGATGCTCGCGTTCGGCCTGGTCGACTCGCCGTGGGCGCTGCTCGCGCTGCCGGTGTGCCTGCTGGTCGCGCTGGCGTTCGCCGCCGTGGGCATGGCGGCGGCCACCTGCATGCGCTCGTGGCAGGACTTCGACCTGGTCCAGCTGGCCGTGCTGCCGCTGTTCCTGTTCTCGACCACGTTCTACCCCCTGTCGGTGTACCCGGACTGGTTGCAGGCCGTGGTCCGGTGCACGCCGCTGTACCACGCGATCGAGCTGCTCAGGGGCCTGACCACCGGTTACGTCGGCTGGGGCGACCTGGGCCACGCCGCCTACTTCGTGGTGATGGCGGCGGTCGGGGTGGTCGTGGCGTCGCGCCGGCTGGGCAAGCTGCTGCTCACCTGAACGGGGCGGGCGGACGGCGCGGGCCCACCGGTTACCCTGGTCGGTGTGAGTGTCGAGTCAGTCTTCCCCGCCCTGGAGCCGCTGCTGCCCAGGGTGTCCAAGCCGGTGCAGTACGTCGGCGGGGAGCTCAACGCGACCGTCAAGGACTGGGACGCCGCGGCGGTGCGGTGGGCCCTGATGTACCCCGACGCCTACGAGGTCGGGCTGCCCAACCAGGGCGTCATGATCCTGTACGAGGTCCTCAACGAGCAGCCGGACGTGCTGGCCGAGCGGACCTACGCGGTGTGGCCCGACCTGGAAGCGCTCATGCGCGAGCACGGCGTGCCGCAGTTCACCGTGGACGGGCACCGCCCGGTCGGCGCGTTCGACCTGTTCGGCGTCAGCTTCGCCACCGAGCTGGGCTACACGAACCTGCTCAACGCCCTCGACCTCGCGGGCATCCCGGTCCACGCCGCCGACCGCACCGAAGACCACCCGATCGTGGTAGCCGGCGGGCACGCCGCGTTCAACCCGGAGCCCATCGCCGCGTTCGTGGACGCGGCCGTGCTCGGCGACGGCGAGGAAGCCGTCCTGGAGATCACCGACATCGTCCGGCAGTGGAAGGCCGAGGGCCGCCCCGGTGGCCGCGACGAGGTGCTGACCAGGCTCGCCGAGACCGGCGGCGTGTACGTGCCGCGGTTCTACGACGTGGAGTACCTGCCCGACGGCCGCATCCAGCGCGTGGTGCCCAACCGCGAGCGCGTGCCCTACCGGGTGTTCAAGCGCACCACGATGGACCTCGACGCCTGGCCGTACCCGAAGCAGCCGCTGGTGCCGCTCGCCGAGAGCGTCCACGAGCGGATGAGCGTGGAGATCTTCCGCGGCTGCACCCGGGGCTGCCGGTTCTGCCAGGCGGGCATGATCACCCGCCCGGTGCGCGAGCGCTCCATCGAGGGCATCGGCGCGATGGTGCAGCGCGGCCTGGAGGCGACCGGTTTCGAGGAGGTCGGCCTGCTGTCGCTGTCCAGCGCGGACCACTCGGAGATCGCCGAGGTCACCAAGGGCCTGGCCGACCGCTACGAGGGCACCAACACCAGCCTGTCGCTGCCGTCGACGCGCGTGGACGCGTTCAACATCGACCTGGCCAACGAGCTGTCCCGCAACGGCCGCCGCTCGGGCCTGACGTTCGCCCCGGAGGGCGGCAGCGAGCGCATCCGGCGCGTGATCAACAAGATGGTGTCGGAGGAGGACCTGATCCGCACGGTCAGCGCCGCGTTCGCGGCCGGCTGGCGGCAGGTGAAGCTGTACTTCATGTGCGGCCTGCCCACCGAGACCGACGACGACGTGCTCCAGATCGCGGAGATGGCGAAGAACGTCATCCGCGCCGGTCGCGAGGTGTCCGGCCGCAAGGACATCCGCTGCACGATCTCCATCGGCGGGTTCGTGCCCAAGCCGCACACCCCGTTCCAGTGGGCGCCGCAGTGCGACCCCGACACGGTCGACGACCGCCTGCGCAAGCTGCGCGAGGCGGTGAACTCGGACCGCTCGCTCGGCCGCAACATCGGCATGCGCTACCACGACGGCAAGCCGTCGCTCATCGAGGGCCTGCTCTCGCGCGGCGACCGGCGGATCGGGCACGTCATCGAGCGGGTGTGGCGCGAGGGCGGCCGCTTCGACGGCTGGTCGGAGCACTTCTCCTACCAGCGGTGGGTGGACGCGGCGGC
Source organism: Actinosynnema sp. NPDC059797 (assembly GCF_042732085.1). Classification (NCBI taxonomy): domain Bacteria; kingdom Bacillati; phylum Actinomycetota; class Actinomycetes; order Pseudonocardiales; family Pseudonocardiaceae; genus Actinosynnema; species Actinosynnema sp. NPDC059797. The sequence continues at coordinate 27,744 of NZ_JBHWIE010000008.1, read as the reverse complement.
GGCCGAGCTGGAGCCGCTGGGCGTGGACCTGGCCTGGTTCACCACCCGGGAGCGCGAGGAGCTGGAGGTCCTGCCCTGGGACCACCTCGACTCGGGGCTGGACAAGGAGTGGCTCTGGGCCGACTGGCAGGACGCGCTGGACGAGCGGGAGCAGGACGACTGCCGCTGGACGCCGTGCTTCGACTGCGGCGTGTGCCCGGCGATGGGCACCGACATCGAGGTGGGCCCGTCCGGCCGCGCGCTGCTGCCGATCTCGCCGGTGGGCAAGGGCTCGCCGGTGCGCAACCCGGCGCTGGCCAAGCACTGACCGGGCGCCGGTCGGCCCCGCGCGGGCGCCGACCGGCCGCCCTCACTCCCGGACGGCCGCCAGCGCGTCCACCAGGCCGTGGCCGTAGAAGCCGTTGTACTCGGAGTAGCCGGTGCAGTAGGCGTCCTGCGCGCCGGTGCCGTTGAGGTCGTAGTCCGCCGGGCACGGCAGCGTCTCCGCCCGCTGGTTGAGCATCCGGTTCAGCTCCGGCGCGTCGGCCTGCGGGTGCGTGGACGCGAGCAGCGCGGCCACCCCCGACACGTGCGGCGCGGCCATCGACGTGCCGCAGGAGTAGTCGTAGCCCGCGGGCACGGTCGACAGCACGCACCCGTTCCGGCCGTCGTCGGGCTGCTGCTTGCGGTCGCCGCCCGGCGCGGTCAGGTCCACCGCGCCCAGGCCGTACGAGCTGTACCCGGCCTTGACCTGGTCCGCGCCCACCGACGACACCGCCACCACGTTGCGCAGCTGCGCGGGCAGCACCAGGCACGAGCTGTCCACCGGTCGGGGCTTGACGTCCTCCGGCGCGGCGTTGGTCGGGCTCTGCGGGTCCAGCGAGGGCTTGGTCAGGTCGGCCGCCGAGTTGCCCGCCGCCGCCACGGTGAGCACGCCGCGCGCGGTGGCGTGCTCGACCGCGCGCCGCACCGCCTCGTAGACCACGGCCTGGCCCGCCTTGTCCTGGCAGGTGAACACCCAGGGGTCGATGAAGTAGCTGTTGTTGGTGATGGTCATGCCCCGCTCGGCGGCCCACATGAACCCGCACACCGCGTACTCGGGGTAGATGAACCCGTCGTCGTCCACGACCTTCACCGACGCGATCCGCACGCCCGGCGCCACGCCCGTGGTGCCCAGGCCGTCGTCGGCCGCCGCGATGACGCCCGCCACGTGCGTGCCGTGCGCGGACGTCGTGGGGGACCAGGAGGCCGGCTCCGGGTTCGCCACACCCGTGGTGCAGCCCGCGGACAGCGCCGGGTCCAGGGCGCCGACCAGGTCCGGGTGCGTCGGGTCGATGCCCGAGTCGAGCACGCCGACCACCACGTCCCGGCTGCCGGTGCTCACCGCGTGCGCCTCGGCGGCCCGGATGAGGTCCATGTCCCACTGCTCGGCGGTGCGGTCCACCGCGCCCTCGACCGTGCGGGCGCCGGCGACCTCGTCGCCGCCCTTCTTGCGGGCGGGCGCGCCGGTCCGCTTGGACAGGCCGTCGAGCTGGGCGCTGTAGGCCCGGTCCGGCCCGATCCGGGCGCCGAAACCGGGGTCGGCCGAGACCGCCACCGCGACCGCGATCTGCGGGTGGTAGGCCGTCGTGGCGCCGCACGCGGCGGCGATCCTCGCCTCGGCCAGCGGCGCGGTCGTGCCGGGGTCGAAGACGACCAGGTAGCGGTAGGCGGAGCCGTGCTCGACGCAGTCGGCGGGTGGCGGCGCCTCCTCGGGGGCGGCCTGGGCGTTCGCGCTCACCGCGAAGCTGCCCGTCGCGAGCAGCGCCGCGCTGACCGCGACCGCTCGGACGCGGCGGAGCAGAGGCACGGCGGACCTCCATGACTCGGACCGGCTCGGCCGGCCGGCCCTCGATGTGACCACTGTTGCCGGACGGTAGTCAGGCCGCGCGGTGCGGACAAGCTCAACGGTGTCGATCGGGTCCAAGGTACCGTCCTCGTGGAGCAGGAACGTGGACCGTTGGGGTGCTCACCCCCGAACGGGCACCACCCGGGTACCCAGGAGGAGTAGCACTGAGCCGCCAGCAGCAGCCCAACCCGTCGGCCGCGCCCGTGCAGAGGCTCCGGCTGCGCTACGCCAAGCGCGGCCGGTTGAGGTTCACCTCGCACCGCGACATCGCCCGGACCTTCGAGCGAGCCCTGCGCAGGGCCGGTGTGCCCATGGCCTACTCCCAGGGCTTCAGCCCTCACCCGAAGGTGTCATGGGTCGGCGCGGCGCCGACCGGCGTGGCGAGCGAGGCCGAGTACGTCGAGGTCCAGGTCGTGGAGCCGGTGGACCCCGAAGCGCTGCGCGCCGCGCTGGACGCCGTGCTGCCGCCGGGGCTGGACGTGCTGGAGGTCGTCGAGTCGGCGGGCGGCAACCTGCCCGAGCGCATCGACGCCGGCGCGTGGCGGCTGGAACTGCCCGGCGTGTCCCCCGAACGGTTGACCGAAGCGGTGGCCGCGCTGCTCGCCGCGCCGTCCGTCGAGGTGGAGCGGCTGACCAAGGACGGCCGCAAGGTCCTCGACGTCCGACCCGCCCTCGTGTCGGCCCAGGTAGAGGCGCATTCGAGCGATGCGGGACACGATGCCGGGGATTTGTCACAACCGTGTGGGATACTCATGACGGTCGTACGGCAGACAACGCCTACCGTTCGACCCGACGACGTGCTGAGCGCGCTCAGAGTCGTCGCCGACCTGGTTCCGCCGGTGCCCGCGAAGGCGACCCGGATGGCGCAGGGGCGGCTCGACGACGAAGGCGGCCTGGTCGACCCGCTGGCCCCGGACAGGGCGGCGGAGGTCTGACCGAGCAGCCGGAGCGGCGCTGACGGCGTCGTCGAGGAACAGCTGCAACCGACCTGCTGTGCCGCACGCCCCCCGGCGGGCGCCACAGCGCGAGGCAAGGATTCCCGCCGCCAGCCGCGGCGGAGAGTGACGAGAGAGGCCCCTGCGCGGCCGCGTCGGTCGAGACGCGCCCGGGGGCGGAGGAGCTGCTTTGTCGAACACGGAAAAGCCCGCCGGCGGCGCCGGCGGGGGTAACGCCACACCTGTGCACCCCGACCTGTCGGAGTTGCCGGCCAAGCTGAGGGTGCACGCGCTGGCGAAGCTGCTCAACGCGAGCAGCAAGGACGTCCTGGCCGCCCTCGCCGACCTCGGCGAGTCGGTGCGCAGCGCGCAGTCGAGCGTGAGCCGGGACCTCGCGCTCAAGGTCGCCGAGAGCCTGCTGAACTGGGACGACATCGTCACCGGTGAAGTGGACGAGCAGACCGAGGAACCCGTGGTGGTGGCCCGCGACGTGGCGCCGCTCACCCCGCTGTTCGCGCCGCCGTCGGCGGTGTTCCTGCCGCCGTCACCCCCGGTGGTCGTCGAGCCCCCGGTCGTCGAGGAGGACGACGAGGTCGACGAGCACGAGGCCGACGAGCACGGCGTCGACGACGCCGGCGACGAGGGCGAAGGCCGCCGCCGCCGCCGCCGTGGCCGGCGTGGCCGGGGCCGCGGCAAGGGCGTGGGCGACGAGCACGGCGAGGACGAGCAGGTCGCGGAGGAGGCCGCCGAGGCCCCGGAGGTCGAGGCCGAGGCGCCCGAGGAGCCCGCCGCCGACGAGGACGAGGGCGGTTCCAGCCGTCGCCGTCGCCGCCGTCGCCGCCGCAAGACCGGCGCGGAGGACGAGGCCGCCCCGACCGAGGACGACCCGCCGAACACGGTCGTGCACGTCCGCGAGACGCGCGACGCCCGCGACGACAAGGCCGATTCCGAGGCCGCGCAGAACGAGGTCCGCAGCGTCCGCGGCTCGACCCGGCTGGAGGCCAAGCGCCAGCGCCGCCGGGACGGCCGCGAGGCGGGCCGCCGCCGCGCCCCGGTGCTGTCCGAGGCCGAGTTCCTGGCCCGCCGCGAGGCCGTGGAGCGCACGATGGTGGTGCGCGAGCGCGGCGACCGCACGCAGATCGGCGTGCTGGAGGACGGCGTCCTGGTCGAGCACTTCGTGACCTCGGCCGGCTCGGGCTCGCTGGTCGGCAACGTCTACCTCGGCCGGGTGCAGAACGTGCTGCCCTCGATGGAGGCGGCGTTCATCGACATCGGCCGCGGCCGCAACGCGGTGCTCTACGCGGGCGAGGTGGACTGGGACGCGGCCGGCCTGGAGGGCAAGGCCCGCAAGATCGAGCAGGCCCTGTCGACCGGCGACAGCGTGCTGGTGCAGGTCACCAAGGACCCGGTCGGCCACAAGGGCGCCCGGCTGACCACGCAGATCAGCCTGCCCGGCCGCTTCCTGGTGTACGTGCCGGGCGGCGGCGCGACCGGCATCAGCCGCAAGCTGCCCGACAACGAGCGCAAGCGCCTCAAGGACATCCTCAAGCGGGTCGTCCCCGAGGACGCCGGCGTCATCATCCGCACCGCCTCGGAGGGCATCGCCGAGGAGGAGCTGGCCCGCGACGTCACCCGCCTGCAGGCGCAGTGGCAGGTCATCAAGGACAAGGCGGCCACGCCCAAGGCGCAGGCGCCCCAGCTCCTCTACGAAGAGCCGGACCTGCTGGTCAAGGTCGTGCGCGACCTGTTCACCGAGGACTTCTCCACGCTCGTCGTCCAGGGCTCGGACGCCTGGGACACCATCGACGGCTACGTCCGCCACGTCGCCCCGGACCTGCAGGAGAGGCTGCGCAGGCACGTGGGCAACAGCGACGCGTTCGTCGAGTACCGCATCGACGAGCAGCTGCTCAAGGCGCTGGACCGCAAGGTGTGGCTGCCCTCGGGCGGTTACCTGGTCATCGACCGCACCGAGGCGATGACGGTCATCGACGTCAACACCGGCAAGTTCACCGGATCGGGTGGAAACCTCGAAGAGACGGTGACGCGCAACAACCTGGAGGCGGCCGAGGAGATCGTCCGCCAGCTCCGGCTGCGCGACGTCGGCGGCATCATCGTGATCGACTTCATCGACATGGTGCTGGAGTCGAACCGCGACCTGGTGCTGCGCCGGCTGACCGAGTGCCTGGGCCGCGACCGCACCCGCCACCAGGTGGCCGAGGTCACGTCCCTGGGCCTGGTGCAGATGACCCGCAAGCGGGTCGGCACGGGCCTGCTGGAGGCGTTCTCGACGACCTGCGAGCACTGCCGCGGGCGGGGTCTGATCGTGTCCACGGAGCCGGTCCACACCCACGGCGGTGGTGGCGGCGGCGGCAACGGCGGTGGCCAGGCCCAGCAGCAGCAACAGCAGGGCGGCGGCCGCAAGGCGCGCCGGGGCAAGCACGCCGAGGTCGTCGAGCCGGTGGCCGAGCCCGTCGCCGAGGCCCCGCGCCCGGCGGCCGGCCCGACCCCGGCTCCCGCCGAGGAGCCGCAGGCGGTGGCCGAGCAGCCCACCTCGGACGAGCCCCTGGCCGCCGTGGTCGAGGAGGAGGCCGCGCCGGAGGCGCCCAAGCGCGAGCGCCGCCAGCGCCGCCGGGCCCGCCGCGAGGCGGGAGCCGTCGTCAAGCACGGTTCGGAGCACCCGGCCGAGACCGGCCAGGCTCCCGCTGGACAGGCCCCGGCCGCCCAGGTCCCGGCTGCCCAGGCTCCGGCTGCCCAGGCACCTGTCGCCCAGGCTCCTGCCACCGAGGCCCCGGCCGCCCAGGCCCCGACTGCCGAGGCTCCGGCCGCTCAGCCCCCGGCCGCTCAGCCCGCCACGGACCAGGCGCGCACGGACCAGGCCCGACCGGCGACCGAGCAGCCGAAGGCCCCCGAGGCCCCGGCCGCCGAGCAGCCCAAGGCCGCCGAGCAGCCGAAGGCCGCCGAGCAGCCGAAGGCGGCGGAGCAGCCCGCCGAGGCCACCCCGGAGGTCCAGGTCCCGGAGCAGCCGCTCAACGGCCACGCCCCGGACGCCGCGCCCCCCGTGGTGACCACCCGCCGCCGCGCCCCCCGGCGCGCCGCCTCCCGCCCGGCCGGCCCGCCGCTGGGCGGGGTCAAGGAAGCCTGACCCGAACGACCGGACGGCCGCCCTGTGGACAACTCGGAGTTGTCCACAGGGCGGCCGTTCCGCATCCGCACTGTCGGCACCTCGTGGTTGGCTGAGTGCGAGGGGGCCCACCCGCGGGGGGACCTCTTCGTTGCGTGCGGACCTCACCCGCGGGGGACCTCTTCGTTGCGTGCGGACCTCACCCGCGGGGGACCTCTTCGTCGTGCGCGGGCCTCACCCGCCGAAAGCCCTTCGTGCGAGGCCCCGTCCACGGGCGGCCCCTCCGCGGTGTGAAGGCCACACCTGCGGGCGGCCGTTCCGCTGTGCGAGGAAGCCCGCCCGTGTGGCCCCCTCGTGCGCGGCGCGGGCGCCGGGCGTTCGCGGCAGTGGTGTTGAGCAGGGCTTTCCCGGTGAACCCACCCCGGTTTGACCCCGCCGTCCACCGCCACGTAACCTGATACGCGGCCCGCCATCCGGTGGGCCCTGTCGCGTGAAGCCCAGCCCGCTCTTCCAGTGCGGCTCAGGCGCGCGCGTCCCGTCCCGTCGAGTAGCAGGAGACTTCCGTCCCGATGTACGCGATCGTCAAGACCGGCGGCAAGCAGTACAAGGTGGCTGTCGGCGACGTCATCGAGGTCGAGAAGCTCGAAGGCGAGCCCGACTCCGAGATCACCTTCGCGGCGCCGCTCCTCGTGGTGGACGGTTCCGACGTCACTTCCGACGCCGACGCCCTGGCGAAGTTCTCGGTGACCGGCAAGGTCGTCGAGCAGACCAAGGGTCCCAAGATCCGCATCCACAAGTTCAAGAACAAGACCGGCTACCACAAGCGCCAGGGTCACCGCCAGAAGCTGACCCGCGTCGAGGTCACCGGCATCACCGGTAAGTGAGGATCTGACTAGCCATGGCACACAAGAAGGGCGCCTCCAGCTCCCGCAACGGCCGTGACTCGAACCCCCAGTACCTCGGGGTCAAGCGGTTCGGTGGTCAGGTCGTCAAGGCCGGCGAGATCCTGATCCGCCAGCGCGGCACCAAGTTCCACCCCGGCGTGAACGTCGGCCGCGGCAAGGACGACACCCTGTTCGCCCTGGCCCCCGGTGCGGTCGAGTTCGGCGTCAAGCGCGGTCGCAAGACCGTCAACATCGTTCCGGCCGAGGTCGCCTGACCCGCAGGGCCGCGCACGAGCCTCGACGAGGGGCGGGACCGGTGCACTCCGGCTCCCGCCCCTCGTTTGCTTCTGTCGAAAGGAAACACCCCCGTGTCCCGCTTCGTCGACCGGGTCGTCATCCACGCCGCCGCAGGTGACGGGGGCAACGGCGTCGCCTCCGTGCACCGCGAGAAGTTCAAGCCGCTGGGCGGCCCGGACGGCGGCAACGGCGGCAAGGGCGGCGACGTCGTGCTGGTCGTCGACTCGCAGGTGCACACGCTGCTCGACTTCCACTTCCGCCCCCACGCCTCGGCGGGCAGCGGCAAGGGCGGTCAGGGCGGCAACCGCGACGGCGCGAACGGCGCCGACCTCGAACTGCGCGTGCCGGACGGCACGGTCGTGCTCACGCCCGAGGGCGAGGTGGTCGCGGACCTCGTCGGCGAGGGCACCCGGCTGATCGCCGCCCAGGGCGGCCGGGGCGGTCTCGGCAACGCCGCGCTGGCGTCCAAGGCGCGCAAGGCCCCCGGGTTCGCCCTGCTGGGTGAACCGGGTGAGGCGCGCGACCTGGTGCTGGAGCTGAAGTCCGTCGCGGACGTGGGCCTGCTGGGCTTCCCGTCGGCGGGCAAGTCGTCGCTGATCTCGGTGCTGTCCGCGGCCAAGCCGAAGATCGCCGACTACCCGTTCACCACGCTGGTGCCGAACCTGGGCGTGATCACCGCCGGCGAGACCGTGTTCACCATGGCCGACGTGCCCGGCCTGATCCCCGGCGCGGCCGAGGGCAAGGGCCTGGGCCTGGACTTCCTGCGCCACATCGAGCGCTGCGCCGTGCTGGTGCACGTGGTCGACTGCGCGACCTACGAGCCGGGCCGCGACCCGCTGTCGGACATCGACGCGCTGGAGGCCGAGCTGGCCCAGTACACGCCGTCGCTGGCCGACGACCTGGCCGACCGGCCGCGCGTGGTGGTGCTGAACAAGGTCGACATCCCGGAGGCGAAGGACCTGGCCGAGCTGGTGCGGCCGGACGTCGAGGCGCGCGGCCTGCCGGTGTTCGAGGTGTCCACGGCCAGCCGCGAGGGCCTGCGCGAGCTGACGTTCGCGCTGGCGCGGATCGTGGAGGAGTACCGGGCGTCGCGGCCCAAGCAGGAGGCGACGCGGATCGTGCTGCGGCCCAGGGCCGTGGACGACCAGGGCTTCACGGTCGTGGAGGACCCGAACGCGCCGGGCGGCTTCATCGTGCGCGGCGAGCGGCCCGAGCGGTGGATCCGGCAGACCGACTTCAACAACGACGAGGCCGTCGGCTACCTCGCCGACCGGCTGGCCCGCCTCGGCGTGGAAGAGGTGCTGGTCAAGATGGGCGCCGAGCCCGGCTGCCAGGTCACCATCGGCGACCTGGTGTTCGACTGGGAGCCGACCACGCCCGCCGGCATCGCCATGACCATGACCGGTCGCGGCACCGACGCGCGGCTGGAGCAGAACACCCGCGTCGGCGCGGCCGAGCGGTTGGCGGCGAAGAAGGCCCGCCGCCTGCCCGGCGCGTACGACGAGTACGACGACGAAGAGGACGAAGGGTGACCACCTCGACGGCGTTGTCACCCGCCCGGCAGGCCGTGTCGGCGGCGTCCCGGGTCGTGGTGAAGGTCGGGTCGTCGTCGCTGACCACCGCCCAGGGCGGGCTGGACCGGTCGCGGCTGGACGCGCTGGTGGACGCCGTGGCGGCGCGCCGCGCGGCGGGCAGCCAGGTGGTGCTGGTGTCCTCCGGCGCGATCGCGGCGGGCCTGGCGCCGCTGGGCGTCACCCGGCGTCCCCGCGACCTGGCCACGCAGCAGGCGGCGGCGAGCGTCGGCCAGCTGGCGCTGGCGCACGCGTACGCGAACTCGTTCGGCCGGTACTCGCTGACCGTCGGGCAGGTGCTGCTGACCGCGGACGACGTCGTGCGCCGGTCGCACTACCGCAACGCGCAGCGCACGTTCTCGCGGCTGCTGGCGCTGGGCGCGGTGCCGGTGGTCAACGAGAACGACACCGTGGCCACCGAGGAGATCCGCTTCGGCGACAACGACCGGTTGGCCGCGCTGGTGGCGCACCTGGTGGGCGCGGACGCGCTGTTCCTGCTCTCCGACGTCGACGCCCTGTACGACGGCGACCCGCGCCGCCCCGGCGCCCAGCGCGTCACCGAGGTCGCCGGCCAGTCCGACGTGGACGGCGTGCGGGCGGGTTCGGCCGGCGCGTCCGGCCTGGGCACCGGCGGGATGGCGTCCAAGCTGGCGGCGGCGCGCCTGGCGGCCTCGGCGGGCATCCCGGTGCTGCTGGCGGGCGCGGCGGACGCGACGCGGGCGCTGGGCGCGGCGGACGTCGGCACGGCGTTCGCGGTGACCGGCCCGAGGCTGACGGCGCGCCGCTTCTGGCTGGGGCACGCGGCCGACGCGACGGGCAGGCTCCGGCTGGACGACGGCGCGGTCGCCGCGGTCGTCGGCCGCCGGCGGTCGCTGCTGGCGGCGGGCATCACGGACGTGGAGGGCTCGTTCGAGGCCGGTGACGTGGTGGAGCTGGTCGACCTGGCGGGACGGGTGGTGGCGCGCGGCGTGGTGGCGTTCGACGCCGCGGAGCTGCCGGGCCTGATCGGCCGCAAGAGCGCCGACCTGCCCGCCGAGCAGCGCCGGGAGGTCGTGCACGCGGACGACCTGGTGCCGCTGCGGTCGTAGGCGCCGCTAGCGCAGCTCGACGCCCTTGGTCTCCGGCATGGTGGCGATCACGAGGAACGCCAGGACCGCCGCGATCGCCACGTAGAGGAAGAACGCGCCGCCGATCCACTGGATGACCAGGGGAGCGGTGCCGCCGAACAGCGCGACCGTCAGGTTGTACCAGGAGCCGATGCCCAGGGCCCGCAGCTCGGTCGGGAACAGCTCGCTCATCACCGCGGGCGCGATGGACGTCATCGCGGTGTAGAGGCCGAGGCCGACGCAGAACACCACGAGCAGGTTGCCCACGTCGGGGCCGATCAGCGCGGACAGCGGCACCACGAGCAGCGCCGTCGCCCCCGACCAGCACAGCAGCTGGGGCTTGCGCCCGTAGCGGTCCGCCAGCGCGCCCATCGGGTACTGGAGGGCGATGAACAGGGCGGTCGCGATCGACAGCGCGAGGAACACGTCCACCGCGTCCGCGCCGCGCTGGGCCACCGCGAACGGCGTGAGCGCGCTGAAGAACGTGTAGTAGCACAGCGTCGACAGCATGCTGAACCCGACGAGCCGCCCCACGGCCGCGGGGTGCTCGCGCACCGTCGTCAGCAGCGGCCGCTCGAGCTGCCGCGCCTTCGCCTTGTTGTGCTCGAACTGCTCGGTCTCCTCCAGGCTCCGCCGCATCCACAGCCCCACCAGGCCCAGCACCCCGCCGAGGAGGAACGGCACGCGCCACCCCCACGACGACAGCTGCTCGGCGCTGAGCGTGCGCGCCAGCGCGAAGCCCAGCAGCGACGCCACCAGCACCGCCGTGCCGGTGGAGATGTAGAAGAACGCCGAGTACCGCCCCCGTCGCCCCGGTGGCGCGATCTCCGCCAGGTACGCCGACGCGTTCGACACCTCACCGCCCAGCGACAGCCCCTGCGCGATGCGCGCGAGCAGCAGCAGGACCGGCGCCAGCCACCCGACCTGTGCGTAGGTGGGCAGCAGGCCGATCGCCACCGACCCGCCCGCCATCAGCACGATGGTCAGCAGCATCGCCATCCGCCGCCCGCGCAGGTCGGCGAAGCGTCCCAGCAGGTAGCCGCCCAGCGGGCGGAAGAAGAACGCGATCGCGTACGCCGCCAACGTGTTGATCAGCGCGAGCCGCGCGTTCTCCTTGGGGAAGACCTGCGTGGCGAAGTAGATGCTGAAGGTGGCGTAGATGCTCCAGTCGTACCACTCGATGGCGTTGCCGATGGACGCCGCCACGAGCTTGCGCACGGGCAGGCGGTGCTGGGTGCCGACGACAGCCATGGTTGGACACAACCACAAAGTCGTCGGAGTCGGTAGATCCTTCACCGGACCGCCGGAGCCGGGTCACGCCCCCTTGCCAGGTCAGATCATGTGCTCCCTCCACTCCTCGGCCAACAACCCGAACAGCAGGTCGTCGGTCCACTCGCCCTTCGCCCACGTGCTCCGCACCCGGTGCCCCTCCTGCCGGAACCCGAGCCGGGTCAGCAGCCGTGCGGACCGCTCGTTGCGCGCGTCGCACTCGGCGGCCACCCGGTGCAGCCCGCGTTCGTCGAACAGGTGCTCCAGCAGCCGCCGCACGGCTTCCGTCGCGTACCCGCGCCCCTGGTACGCGGTCGCCAGCGTGTAGCCGATCTCCGCCTGCATCCGGTTGTGGTGCAGGTTCACCCCGACGTCGCCGACCAGCTCGCCGCTCACCTCGACGGCGAACTGGAACCACCCCGGTCCGGTCGGGTCGAGCACCCCGACCTCCCGCACGAACTCCTCGGCCTGCACCAGGGAGAACGGCACGTCCCACCCCTGGTAGCGAGCCACGTGCGGGTCGGACCGGTACGCGGCGAGCACCGGCGCGTCAGTGATCACGAACGGCCGCAGCACCACTCGTTCCGCCATCAACCTCACTCCATCACCACCGGCCCACCCCCTCGCTGTCGATCTCACGCCTGGTCGTCGGCCTCGTGCCCCGGGCCGCGACCTCGCACCACCGCGGTCTCACCCGCGGCCGGGTCTCGTTCTCACCTGCCACCACCGTTCCCGCCTACCTGCCCACCCACCCGCCCACCCGTCGACGCGGTCCTCCGCCGCCCTCACGCCGTCACCGCCAAGGCGAACGGCAGCACCGCCGTCGCCCCCGCCCGTCGCAGTTCCCGCGCCGCCACCGTCATCGTCCAGCCGGTGTCGACCCGGTCGTCCACCAACAGCACCGGTCCGTCCACACCGGACAGGTCGGGCGCGCTCACCTCCCGCACCAGCCCCGCCAACCGCTGCGCGCTGTTCGCCCGGTGCGTCGACTCGCCCAGCCACACCTGCCCCAGCAGCGGCAGGCGCCCCACCGACGCGATCCGCTGCCCGAAGCTGCCCACCAACCCCGGCCTCGTCCGCGACCCGACCGTCACCACGCCCACCGGCCGCTCGTCCCAGCCCCACGCGGCCAGCACCTTCACGCACGCGGCGAACACGTCCTCCGGGATCTCCCGGTCCTCCTCGGCGAACAGCGACCGCAACCGGTTGCCCCAGCCGATGTCGGTCAACCGACCCAGCGCCCGGCCCGTCGTCGCCGCCTCGCCCGCCGGGATCTTCCCGGACAGCGCCACCCCGGCCGCCGCCATCCCCGTAGGCCACATCTTGCGCGGCTCCACCTCCACGCCCGGTCGAAGCAGCCGCTCCCGCGCCGCCGACGCCGCCGTCTCCGACACCTCCGCCGAGGGCCGCACCCCCGTGCAGTTGTCACACCGCCCGCACGGCGCCGCGTGCGGGTCGTCCAACTGCCGCAACAGGAACTCCATGCGGCAGCCGTCGGTGGCCAGGTAGTCGAGCACCGCCCGCTGCTCGACCCGCCGGGCCTCCTCGATCCGCCCGTACCGCTCGGCGTCGTAGGACCACGGCCGACCCGTCGACACCCACCCGCCGCGAACCCGCCGCACCGCCCCGTCCACGTCGAGCACCTTCAGCACCACCTCGAGGCGGGTGCGCGACAACTCCACTATGGGCTCCAGGGCGGCTGTTGACATCGCTCGATCCGGTGAGAGTGCGTCGAGCACCTGCCGCACCACTCGTTCGGGTGGAAAGGCGAGCGACGCGAAGTAGGCCCAGATGTCCCGGTCCTCCGGGCCGGGCAGCAGCAGCACCTCGGCCCGCTCCACGCCGCGCCCCGCCCGGCCGATCTGCTGGTAGTAGGCGATGGGCGAGGCCGGCGCGCCGAGGTGCACCACGAAGCCCAGGTCCGGCTTGTCGAACCCCATGCCCAGCGCCGAGGTCGCCACCAGCGCCTTGACCCGGTTGGCCAGCAGGTCGGCCTCGGCCCGCTGCCGCTCGGCCGGGTCGGTGCGCCCCGAGTACGCCACCACCTCGTACCCGCGCGAGCGCAGGAACGCCGCCACGTCGTCCGCCGCCGCCACGGTCAGCGCGTAGACGATCCCCGAGCCGGGCAGCTCGGCCAACCGCTCGGCCAGCCACCCCAGCCGGGCCTCGGCGGTCGGCAGCCGCACCACCGACAGCCGCAGGCTCTCGCGGTCCAGGGGCCCGCGCAGCACCAGCGCATCCGCGTCCGCGCCGAGCCCGAGCTGCTCGGTCACGTCCCGCACCACCCGGTCGTTGGCGGTGGCCGTGGTGGCGAGCACCGGCACCCCCGCGGGCAGCTCGGTGAGCAGCGTCCGCAGCCGCCGGTAGTCCGGCCGGAAGTCGTGGCCCCAGTCGGAGATGCAGTGCGCCTCGTCCACCACCAGCAGCCCCGCCGACGCGGTCAGCGCGGGCAGCACCGAGTCCCGGAAGTCCGGGTTGTTCAACCGTTCGGGCGACACCAGCAGCACGTCGACCTCGCCGGCCGCCACCCGGTCCTGCACGTCCTGCCACTCGTCGGTGTTGGCCGAGTTGATCGTCGCCGCGTGCACGCCCGCCCGCGCCGCGGCCTCGACCTGGTTGCGCATCAGCGCCAGCAGCGGCGACACGATCACCGTCGGCCCCTCGCCCAGGGACCGCAGCAGCGCCGTGGCGATGAAGTACACGGCGGACTTGCCCCACCCGGTCCGCTGCACCACCAGCGCCCGCCGCCGGTCGGCCACCAGGGCGCGGATCGCCGTCCACTGGTCGTCGCGCAGCACGGCCGAGGGGCCGGCCAGGGCCCTCAGCCGTTCCTCTGCCAGTTCGCGGAGCGCACCGTCGTCCATGCCGAACACCTTGGCAGACGTCCCCGACAGTTCCGATCCGCGAGAACCTCGCAGACAGCCACGTCCGGGTGACCGTAGGCTGGTTCGCGTGACTGACGACCTGCGCGAACAGGTGCACGCCGCGGCCCGGCGCGCCCGCGTCGCCGCCAACGAACTCGCCCTTGCCACCCGGGAGCGCAAGGACGCCGCCCTGCACGAGATGGCCGCCGCGCTGCGCACCCGGGCCGCCGAGGTGCTGGAGGCCAACGCCAAGGACCTCGAAGCGGGTCGCGCCGCCGGCCTGAACCAGGGCCTGCTGGACCGCCTCGCGCTCAACGAGGCGCGCGTCGACGGCGTGGCCGTCGGCCTGGAGACGGTGGCGGGCCTGGCGGACCCGGTGGGCGAGGTGCTGCGCGGCTCGACCCTGCCCAACGGCCTGGAGCTGCGGCAGGTCCGCGTCCCGATGGGCGTGGTCGGCATGGTCTACGAGGCCCGCCCGAACGTCACCGTGGACGCCGCCGGCCTGGCGCTGAAGTCCGGCAACGCGGCCCTGCTGCGCGGCTCCTCCACCGCGGAGCACTCCAACGCCGCGCTGGTCGCGATCCTGCGCGACGCACTGGAGTCGGCCGGCCTGCCCGCGGACGCCGTGCAGCTGCTGCCGTGCCACGACCGCGCGTCGGTCACCCACCTGATCACCGCGCGCGGCCTGGTGGACCTGGTGATCCCGCGCGGCGGCGCGGGCCTGATCAACGCGGTCGTGGAGCAGGCCACCGTGCCGACCATCGAGACCGGCGTGGGCAACGTGCACGTGTACGTGGACGCGTCCGCCGACCTCGACATGGCCGAGCGCATCGTGCTCAACTCCAAGACCCGCCGCCCGAGCGTGTGCAACTCGGCCGAGTCGCTGCTGGTGCACGCCGCCGTGGCGGACGAGTTCGTGCCCCGCATCACCGAGGCCCTGCTGTCCCGGGACGTCGTGGTGCACGGCGACGAGCGGTTCGCCCGCGACGGGCGCGTGGTGGCCGCCACCGACGAGGACTGGGGCACCGAGTACCTGTCGCTGGACATCGCCGCCCGCGTGGTCGACTCGCTGGACGAGGCCGTCGAGCACATCGCCGAGCACGGCTCCGGCCACACCGAGGCCATCGTGACGAGCGACTTCAACGCGGCCCGCCGGTTCACCGCCCGGGTCGACGCCGCCGCGGTCATGGTCAACGCCTCCACCGGGTTCACCGACGGCGGCGAGTTCGGCATGGGCGCGGAGATCGGCATCTCCACGCAGAAGCTGCACGCCCGCGGCCCGATGGGCCTGGTCGAGCTGACCTCGTCCAAGTGGGTCGTCTGGGGCGAGGGACAGGTCCGGCCGACGTCGTGAGCCGACCCCGGGACGCCGCCGCGACCAGGGCGGCGTTGCTGGAGGCCGCCGCGGAGCTGTTCGCCGAGCGCGGGTTCGACCGCACGACGGTGCGCGACATCGCGAGCCTGGCGGGCGTGAACCAGGCCCTGCTGTTCCGCTACTACGGCAGCAAGGACGCCCTGTTCGCGGCCGTGCTGGCGTCGAGGAGCCGTGAGCTGCTGCAGGACTCGCCCGCCGAGCACCTGCTGCGCAACACGCTGTCGCGGATGCTGGCCGAGGAGCAGGGCCCCGGGTCCCACCCGCTGCACGCCGTGCTGCGGTCCTGGCAGCACGACACGGCGGCCGAGGCGGTGCGGCGGGAGCTGGGGGAGGAGTACGCGCGCGCCCTGGCGTCGCTCACCGGGGCCGAGGACGCGGAGCTGCGCGCGGACCTGGTGCTGGCGTGGCTGGTGGGCATCGGGGTGCTGCGCACCGTGTTCGCCAAGCAGCCGCTGGCGGGCGCGGACCCCGCCCGCGTCGCGGCCCTGGTGACCAGGGCGGCCTCCGTGCTGCTGGAGCGCACCGAAAGCGGTTGACGGTCCGTAGCGGTCTGCCTACTGTCGGGTGTAAGCGAATGCTTACATGGGGGTACCGATGGAAATCAGGTCCTACCCGTTCACCGAGCCCGACGACCTGGTGCTCGACCCCACCCTCCTGGAACTCCAGCGCGACGAGCCGGTGGCCAGGGTGCGCCTGCCGTTCGGCGGCGAGGCGTGGCTGGTCACCCGGTACGAGGACGTCAAGGCGGTGCTCGCCGACCCGGTGTTCAGCCGCGCCGCGGTGATGGAGCCGGGCGCCGACGTGCCGCGGACGCTGCCGAGCATGCCGACCGAGACCAACATCCTGAGCATGGACCCGCCGGACCACACGCGGCTGCGCAAGCTGGTGGCCAAGGGGTTCACCGCGCGCCGCACCGAGCAGTTGCGCGACCGCGCCCAGGAGATCGTGGATGGCCTGCTGGACGCGGTGGAGGAGCAGGGACCGCCCGCCGACCTCGTCGAGGCGCTGGCGATGCCGCTGCCGATCGCGATCATCTGCGAGATGCTGGGCGTGCCGTTCGAGGACCGGGCCCGGTTCCGGGCCTGGTCGGACGCCGCCATGGCGATCACCGCGTTCCGGCCCGAGGAGATCGTCGCGGCGAACGAGGCGCTGCGCGGGTACATCGCCGGGCTGGTGGAGGCCAAGCGCGCCGACCCCGCCGACGACGTGCTGTCCGTGCTGGTCGCGGCGCACGACAACGAGGACCGGCTCACCGCGCGGGAGCTGGTGTCGTTCGGGGCGGCGCTGCTGGCCGCGGGCCACGAGACCACCGCCAACCAGATCGGCAACTTCGCCTACCTGCTGCTGCGCGACCCGGACCGGCTCGCGGAGCTGCGCGACGACCCGTCGCTGGTGCCCGCCGCGGTGGAGGAGCTGCTGAGGGTCACCCCGCTGGGTGGTTCCGCGGGCTTCCCCCGCATCGCCACGGCCGAGGTGGAGCTGTCCGGCGTTACCATCGCCCCCGGTGAGGCGGTGTTCGTCAACAACCTCGCGGCCAACCGGGACCCGTCGGTGTTCGAGCGGCCGAACGAGGTGGACTTCCACCGCGAGCACAACCCGCACATCACGTTCGGCCACGGCGCGCACCACTGCATCGGCGCGTCCCTGGCCAGGATGGAGCTGCAGGTGGCCATCGGCACCCTGCTCAAGCGGTTCCCGTCGCTCCGGCTGGACGGTGGTGTCACGTTCAAGAAGGGCAGGCTGGTGCGAGGCCCGCAGGCCCTTCCCGTCAGGTGGTGAGGTCATGGCGAACTGGACCGTGGAGGTGGACCGGGGCGCGTGCCTGGGCACGGGCATGTGCACGTCCCTGGCGCCGGAGCACTTCCGCCTCGAAGGCGGCACGTCGGTCCCGGTCAGCTCGTCCGTCGAGCCCGACGACGCGGTGACGGACGCGGCCGAGTCGTGCCCGATGGAGGCGATCCTGGTGCGCGACGCCGACGGCACGGTGCTCGCGCCGCAGGAGTAGCCCGCGGGAAAAACCCGGCCCGATCGCGTCACGGCGGCGTGGCGGCCGCGTCCCACCGTCGCGCGACCCCGATTCGGGACGGGGCGCGCGACCGCGGACGCGACCCACTCCCCCGGGGCGCGACCGGGGTCGGTGCGCGGGCGCGGCCTTTCGGGGAGCGACCGGCCGCCCGCGCGCCACCCGAACTAGGCTCACGTCCCATGTCCAACCGCCGGATCGGCGTCATGGGTGGCACCTTCGACCCGGTGCACCACGGCCACTTGGTGGCGGCCAGCGAGGTGCAGGCCCGCTTCGACCTCGACGAGGTCGTCTTCGTGCCCACCGGGCAGCCCTGGCAGAAGAGCGAGCGCCAGGTCAGCCCGGCCGAGGACCGCTACCTGATGACCGTCGTCGCCACGGCGTCCAACCCGAGGTTCTCGGTCTCCAGGGTCGACATCGACCGGGAAGGCCCCACCTACACGGTCGACACGCTCACCGACCTGCGCGCCGCGCACCCCGGCGCGGACCTGTTCTTCATCACCGGCGCGGACGCGCTGGAGCAGATCCTGTCCTGGCGGCGCGCGGACGACGTGTTCGGCCTCGCGCACTTCATCGGCGTCACGCGGCCCGGCTACGAGCTGGACGACACCCACCTGCCGCCCGGCGCGGTGTCCCTGGTCGAGGTGCCCGCGATGGCCATCTCGTCCACCGACGTGAGGGCCCGCACGGCCGCCGGCCTGCCGGTTTGGTACCTGGTGCCCGATGGTGTCGTTCAGTACATCTCGAAGCGCCGGCTCTACTCGGTGCCGGACTGACGCCCGACGCCGGTACCCTCAGTAACTCGTGCGGGCGTATCGGCGTCCGCCGAGGTGATGAGGAGAGAAGTGGCAGCCACCGACGAGGCACGACGGTTGGCGCTGGTCGCCGCGAACGCGGCGGCCGACAAGAAGGCGCACGACGTGATCGTGCTCGACGTGTCCGACCAGCTGGTGATCACCGACGTGTTCGTGATCGCCTCCGCGCCCAACGAGCGGCAGGTCGGCGCGATCGTGGACAACGTCGAGGAGAAGCTGCGCGAGGCCGGTCGCAAGCCGGTCCGGCGCGAGGGCGCGCGCGAGGGTCGCTGGGTCCTGCTGGACTTCGTGGACGTCGTCGTGCACGTCCAGCACGTGGAGGAGCGCTCCTTCTACGGCCTGGAAAGGCTGTGGAAGGACTGCCCGCGCATCGAGTTCGACGCCGGGCCGGTGACCGACGAGGTCGCGGAGGCATGACCCTCAACCGGCTCGTGCTGTGGCGGCACGGTGAGACCGACTACAACGCGACCAGCCGCATGCAGGGCCACTTGGACTCGGCGTTGACCGAGACCGGGTGGAACCAGGCTCGGTTCGCGGTGCCGGTGCTCGCCGGGTTCGCGCCCGAGCTGGTGGTCGCCTCGGACCTGCACCGCGCGCGGGACACCGCGTCGGTGTTCACCGAGGTGACGGGGGTCCCGCTCCGCATCGACGAGCGGTTGCGCGAGACGCACCTGGGCAAGTGGCAGGGCCTGACCACCGCGGAGATCGAGGTGGAGTGGCCCGGCATGCTGGAGCGCTGGCGCGCCGACGGCACCCTGGCCCCGCCCGAGGGCGAGACGCGCGTGGAGGTCTCCGAGCGCGCCCTCGCCGTGGTCGACGAGGTGGACGCGGAGTTCTCCGGGACGGTCATGCTGTGCGCGCACGGCGGGCTGATCAGCGCGTTGACCGGGCGGCTGCTGGAGCTGCCGGTGGACCGCTGGGGACTGCTCGGCGGCATCGGCAACTGCCACTGGACGGTGTTCACGCGGCGTCCGGGCGGTGACGGCCGGTGGCGGCTGTCGTCGTACAACGCCGGAACCACCAGGTGAGGCTGCTCGTCCTCGGCGACTCGCTGACGTTCCACGGCCCTCGGGGGCCGCTGCCCGCGGACCACCCGCGGCTGTGGCCGAACGTGTGCGCGGCGGCGTTGGGCGGGCACGCGGAGCTGGCGGCCGGGTTCGGCTGGACGGCCAGGGACGCCTGGTGGTCGCTGACCGGCGACCCGAGGGTGTGGTCGCTGCTGCCGCGCACGGACGTGCTGGTGCTGGCCGTGGGCCACATGGACACGCTGCCGTCGCCGCTGCCCACGTTCTGGCGGCAGGGACTGCGCTACCTGCGGCCGGACCGGGTGCGACGGCGGGCGAGGTCGGCCTACCGGGCGCTCCAGCCGGTGCTGTCGCGCCTGCTGGGAGGGCGTCCGGTGGCGTTGCCGCCGCACCTGACCGTGCGGTACCTGGACGACTCGGTGCGCGCGGTGCACGCGCTCGAACCGGGGATCCGGGTCGTGGGCATGACGCCCTCGGTGCACCGTTCGCCGGCGTATGGCGGGGTGCACACCGGGCGTGCGGCGGCGGAGCGCGCCCTGCGCGGGTGGGCCTCGCGGGCGGGCGTGCCGCTGCTGGACGTGCCCGCGCTGGTGGGCGAGCACGTGCGGTCGCGGCGCGGCAACCCGGACGGCATGCACTGGGGCTGGGAGGCGCACGAGCTGGTCGGCGGCGCCATGGCGGAACTGGTCCGCACCGTGGCGGTCGGTCACCCGGGAGGGGCGGAGCCGTAGTCTCGGCACTCGTGTCCACCACGATCGTCACCGACTCCACGGCGTACCTGCCCGAGGGGTTCGCCGAGCGGCACGGCATCCGGGTCGTCCCGCTGCACGTGGCCGTGGACGGTCGCAGCAGGTTGGACGTGGTGGACTTCGGCCCGGCCGAGCTGGCGGCGGCGCTGGGGGAGCACCGCCGCGTGACCACGTCCCGGCCCACGCCGGGCGAGCTGGCCGAGGTGTACCGGTCGGTGCTGGACGGGGGCGCCGAGGCGATCGTGTCCGTGCACCTGTCCCGCGAGCTGTCGGGCACGTGGGAGGCCGCGCGGCTGGCCGCCGAGGAGGTCGACCCGGACCGGGTCAAGGTGGTCGACTCGCGCGCCACCGGCATGGGCCTGGGCTTCGCCGTGCTGGCCGCCTGCGCCGCGGCCGAGGCGGGCGGGGACGGCGCGGACGCCGAGCGGGCGGCGGTCGACGCGGCGGCTCGCGTCCGGATGTTCTTCTGCGTGGAAACCCTCGACCACCTGCGCCGGGGCGGGCGCATCAGCCCCACGGCGGCCCTGCTCGGCACGGCCCTGGCGGTGAAGCCGCTGCTGCACGTCGACGACGGCCGCATCGTGCCGCTGGAGAAGGTCCGCACGATGGGGCGGGCGGTCGGCCGCCTGGTCGACCTCGCCGCGACGGCCGCCGGCTCCGGCCGCGTCGGGCTGGCCGTCCACCACTTGGCCGCGCCGGAACGCGCCGCGGAACTCGCGATGCGGCTCGACGACCGCGTCCCCGGCTCGACCGGCTGCCTGATCTCCGAGGTGGGAGCCGTGATCGGCGCTCACACGGGCCCCGGCGTGCTGGGCGTGGTGGTGTTGCCGGGCGGGGTCTCGTAGCCCTCTTTATCCATCACGCGGGAGTTATCCACAGATCCCGGATCGCCCCTCCCGCGACTGCTCCAACCGGCCTAGCGTCGATCACATGTTCGACGCGAACCCGGAAACCACGAAAGCCCGCCTGCGGGAGCTGATCGCCCAGGAGCGGGGCAGGCACCGAGCGGCCGAGCCCGACGAGAAGCTGGTCTTCGTCGAGACCGAGGGCCAGGCCGCCGGTCCGCCCGGCAGGCTCGGCCACCTGCTGCGCCGCTGGCTGCCCGGCCCCGCGTGCCCGCCCCGCCGCGCGGTCCTGTTCGCCGGCCTCGCGGCGGGGGTGGCGCTCGCGGTCGCGCTGGCCCTGTGGTGGCAGCGGCCGGTGCCCGAGAGCCCGCCCGACCTGCCGGTGGCCGAACCCGCCGCCGTCACGCAGGTCGAGCAGCAGCTCGTCGTCGACGTCATCGGCCAGGTGCCGAGACCGGGCCTGGTGACGGTGCCCAGCGGCGCCAGGGTGGCCGACGCGGTGCAAGCCGCGGGCGGTCCCAACCCCGGCGCCGACCTGACCTCGCTCAACCTGGCCCGCAAGGTCGCCGACGGCGAGCAGCTCGCGGTGGGCGTGCCCGTGCCGCAGCCGGCCGACGCGGCGAGCCAACCGCTGGACCTGAACACCGCGACGGAGGAACAGCTCGACACCCTGCCCGGTGTCGGCCCGGTGACGGCGCAGCGCATCGTCGACCGCCGCCGGAAGCAGGGCCCGTTCACCTCGATCGAGCAGCTGGGCGAGATCGAGGGCATCGGTGACGCGAAGTTGGCCAAGCTCGGCGAACTGGTCCGCCTCTAGCGGGCTGCTGCCGCCGGCCCTGGCGACCACTCGATCCCCGACAACCACTCGACCCTCGACAAGCACTTGATTCCCGACGACCACGAGGAGCCCCTCCCATGAGTCCGGCCTGCCCCTGCCCGAACAAGCCGACCTCGGCCACCGCACGTGCCGAGTCCAAGGCGCCCCTGCCCGACATCGCCACCCGCTCGAAGTTCCCGAGGTGCCGCGCGTCCACCTGGGACGTCGACGGCTCGCCCACCGACCGCTCACCCGGCCACCGCTCGCCCGACCACCACTCGACGGGCCCTCGACCAACCGACCGCCACCAGCGGACCGGGCAGCCCAGGATCCGCCGAACCCCCACCACGCGCAGCCACTTCCACGTCCGCCTCCACCTCCGGCACACGCTTGACCGCCTCGTCCTCCGCCCCGCCCGCTCCACCCATCCCACCGCCCACCCCACCACTCACCTCACCGCCCACCGCCGCGTCCGCCGCCGGGCGCGACGGCTGCTCATCTGCCTGCTCCGACGCCTGATCGCCGGCGACCCCACCGTCGAGCCCACCGGGAGGACCGGCCCGCACCTCGTCGTCCACCGCGTCCGCCGTCGACTCCGGCGGCTGCTCGAACGCCTGCTCCGCCGCGCGTTCGGCAACCGCCGTCCCACCGGGGAGAACCGCTCGCACCTCGCCGTCGCCCTCCGCACGGTCGCCCTACGCACCGCTGTCCTCGGCACGGTTGCCCTCCTCACCATTGCCCTCCGCACCGCTGTTCTCCGCAAGGTTGTTCTCCGCCTGGTTGCCCTCCGCCTCAGGTGGGCGGGGTCGTGAACCCCCGCGCGCACCTCGTCCCGGCCGCGCTCGCCGTCTGGGCCACCGCCCTCGCCGGTCTGCTGTGGACCTGGTGGGCCGCTCCCGCGGTCGGCTTGGCCCTGGCGCTCATCGGTGGTCTGGTGCTGCGGCCGTGGCGCCCGGCGGCGGTCGCCATCGCGGTGGCGGGACCGGTCGCGGCGTGCTGGATCGGCGCGCAAGCCCACGCGTCGGCCCACCACCCGTTGCGCGCGGACGCCGGGCGAGGGGCGCCCGCCACCCTCCAGTTCGAACTCGACGACCGACCGCACGGCCTGCGCACCAGCGGCTTCGGTTCGCGAGCGGGAGGCGTGGACCTGGTCCTGGTCCGCGCGACCCTCGTGGAAGGCGGCCGGGTGGTGGTCCTGGCTCCGGCCGCCGGGTGGCAGGGGTTGCTGCCCGGTCAGCGGGTCACGGCGAAGGGCACGCTCGCCCCGCCCCGGGGTGGTGAGCTGACGGTCGCCGTCCTCCGGGTCCGGGGACCGCCGCAGGCGGCGACCGGGGCGCCGGTGTGGCAGCGGGTGGCCGAGGACCTGCGGGCCGGGCTCCGGGAGGCGAGCACCGCTCTCGACCCGGAACCGGCCGGGCTGCTGCCGGCCCTGGTGGTCGGTGACACCTCGCGCCTCACGCCCAGGGTGGTGGAGGAGTTCCGCACCGCGGGGCTCGCCCACGTCCTGGCGGTCAGCGGGGCGAACCTGGCGATCCTGTGCGGCGCGGTGCTGTTGCTGCTGCGGCTGTTCCGCACCGGTCCGCGCGGGTGCGCGGCGGGCGCGATGGCCGCGCTGGTCGGGTTCGTCGTGCTGGCCGGGCCGGAACCGAGCGTGCTGCGGGCCGCGGTGATGGGCGCGGTGGCGTTGCTGGCGCTGGTGCTGGGACGGGAGCGGTCGGCGTTGCCGGCGCTCGCGGCCGCGGTGGTGGTCCTGGTCCTCTACGACCCGGAGTTGGCCACCGACCCCGGGTTCGGCCTGTCGGTGGTGGCCACCGCGGCACTGGTGCTGCTCGCGCCGAGGTGGTCCGCCGCGATGAGGGAACGCGGTGTGCCGGTCGGGTTCGCGGAGGCGCTGGCGGTGCCGGTGGCCGCGAACCTGGCCACCGCGCCCCTGGTCGCCGGCGTCTCCGGGCAGGTCAGCCTGGTCGCCGTGGTGGCGAACCTGCTGGTCGCCCCGGTGGTGGCGCCGGCCACGGTGCTCGGGGTGTCGGCCGCGGTGGTGGCGCCGGCGCACGAGCCGGTGGCGCGGCTGGTCGTGGAGGTGGCCGGACCGGCGGTGAGCTGGCTGATCACCGTGGGGCGGCACGCGGCGGCGGTGCCGGGCGCGGCGCTCGGGTGGCCCGAGGGCTGGGTCGGCGGGGTGCTGCTGGCCGGGGTGCTGGTGCTCGGCTGGGTGGTCCTCCGGCTGCGGCGGCTGCGGGTGCTGGTCGTGGCGGCGGTGGCCGGGGCGGTGGTGGTCCTCGTGCCGCTGGAGGTGGTCGCGCCGCGCTGGCCCGTGCCGGGCTGGGCGGTGGTGGCCTGCGACGTCGGTCAGGGCGACGCGGTGGTCCTGGCCACCGCCGAGCGCGACCGGGCGGTGCTGGTCGACACCGGGCCCGACCCGGTGCCGGTGCTGTCGTGCCTGCGGCGGTTGGGCGTGCGGCGCATCCCGCTGGTGGTGCTGAGCCACCTGCACGCCGACCACGTCGGCGGGCTGGCCGCGGTGCTGGCGGAACGAGGGGTGGGCGCGGTGGCCGTGGGGCCCGCGCGCCGGCCGGGGTGGGCGTGGGAGGAGGTGCGTGAACAGGCGCGGGCGAAGGGGGTCCGCGTGGTCGAGCTGAGCGCCGGGCAGCGGTTGAGCTGGCCGGGGCTGGGGCTCGACGTGCTGGGTCCGCGCGCGGGCCCGGTGGGCGAGACGAACACGGCGGTCAACGACGCGTCGCTGGTGCTGCGGGCCTCGACCGCGGCGGGGCGGGTGCTGCTGACCGGCGACGTCGAGCTGGCCGGCCAGGCCGACCTGCTCGACGGGCACGTCGACCTGAGGGCCGACGTGCTCAAGGTGCCGCACCACGGGTCGCGGTACTCGTCACCGGCGTTCCTCGCGGCCGTGCGGCCGCGGGTCGCGCTGGTGAGCGTCGGCGCGGGCAACCGCTACGGCCACCCGAGCGGGGTGGTGGTCGACGCCCTGGCGAGGCAGGGCGCGCTGGTGCTGCGCACCGACCGGGACGGCGACACCGCCGTCCTCACCGGTCCGGAAGGGCCGCGGATCGTCCGCCGGGGCGGTCCGCTCGACAACGCGAAGGGGAACCGACCATGACGAAGGACCTGTGGATCAGGCTCAACGCGGGCTGGCAGCGGCCCGGGGACCACCGGGCCCTGGGGTGGGCGCTGTGGCAGCCGGGCTACACGGCGCAGCCCTGGCCGCGCGACGAACTGCGCGCCGCCTTCACCTACTACGTGTGCGAGGAGCGGCTCGGCGGCGAACGCGGCGTCGTCGCGCGGGCCACCACCACCGGGGTGGTCCACACGGCCGAGGTGGCCTCCGCCGATGCCGCGTACCGCCTGGTCGCCGACACCTTGTTCGACGACGACCTCGCGATACCACCGGAGGAGTGGCACGCCGAGCGCTACAACCAGGAGAAGGCGAAACGGCCGTGGCCGCAGCTGCTGACCGCGTGGCGGGTGGTCACCGAACCGGTGGAGCCGCGTGTGCTGCCGGAGCTGTGCGCCTTCCCGCGCACCGGCTGGCTGCGCACCTCGGGAGCCGCCCTGTGAACGGCCCTGTGAACGGCCCTGTGAGCGGTCTGGTGAGCACCGCGCCGAGCGCTCCGGGCACCGCACCCTGCCCGGCTCTACCGGATCGGGTGGCGGGTTCCGATCACACCGGGGCGGGCCTCGGCGGAGGTGGATCCGACGAGGCCCGCGAGTCCGGTGTGGTCGGTGGTTCGGCTGCCGGCCCGGTCGGTGACCGGGGCGGCGGGGTCAGTCCTGGAGGGCCTTCAGCACGGCCTCCGCCGACGGCGGCACGTTGGCGCGGGGGCCGACGCGGTCGCCGAGGGCGTCGAGGGTCTTGAGGCCGTCGCCGGTGATGAGCAGGACGGTTTCGCCGTCCGGGTCGAGCCGGCCGGTCTCGATGAGCTTCTTCGCGGTGGCGACCGTCACGCCGCCGGCGGTCTCGGCGAAGATGCCCTCGGTGCGGGCCAGCAGCCGGATGCCCTCGACGACCTCTTCGTCGGTGACGTCCTCGATCGCGCCGTTGGTGCGGCGCACGGCGTCCAGCACGTAGGGGCCGTCGGCGGGGGCGCCGATCGCCAGGGAGCGGGCGATGGTGTCCGGGCGCACCGGGGTGACCACGTCGTGGCCGGCCTTGTAGGCGGAGGCGACGGGGGAGCAGCCGGTGGCCTGGGCGCCGAACACCCGGTAAGGGGTCTGCTCGACCAGGTCGAGTTCGCCCAGCTCGCGGAAGGCCTTGTCGACCTTGGTCAGCTGGGAGCCGGACGCGATGGGGACGACGATCTGGTCGGGCAGGCGCCAGCCGAGCTGTTCGGCGACCTCGTAGCCCAGCGTCTTGGAGCCCTCGGCGTAGTACGGGCGGACGTTGACGTTGACGAACGCCCAGTCCTCGTGCTCGGCGGCCAGTTCCTGGGCCAGCCGGTTCACGTCGTCGTAGTTGCCGTCGACGGTGATCAGGTTGCCGTCGTAGACGGCGGTCATGAGGATCTTCGCCTGCTCCAGGCTGGAGGGCACCAGGACCACCGAGTTCCAGCCGGCACGGGCCGCGGCGGCGGCGACGGCGTTGGCGAGGTTGCCGGTGGACGGGCAGGCCAGGACCTTGAAGCCCAGTTCGCGGGCCGCGGCGAGGGCGACGCCGACGACGCGGTCCTTGAAGGAGTGGGTGGGGTTGCCGGTGTCGTCCTTGACCCAGACCTTGCGGACGCCCAGGGCCTTGGCGAGGCGGTCGGCCTCGACCAGGCGGGTGCCGCCGGGGTTGGTGTTGGGGTGCGACTCGACGTCGGAGGGCACGGGGAGCAGGCCGCGGTAGCGCCAGATCGACCGGGGGCCGGCCTCGATGTCCTCACGGCGGACCCGGCCGAAGTCGTAGGCCACTTCCAGCGGCCCGAAACACTCGAGACAGGCGTATTCCGGCGCGAGCGGCGTCTCGTGCCCGCACTCGCGGCAGGACAGGGCGCGAGCCGGACCGAGGTCGAAGGAGGTGGTGGTCGCCGAGGGCGCACTGACAGCAGTCATCGCGAGGTATCTCCTCATCTTTCCCGCGTCGCGGGTCGGAATTGGCACCGTGGTCGTTCAGCGGACGCTGAACGACGGGTTGCCGGGGCTTCTTCGGGCCGATCCCTCTGCCCCTCTGGATGAGCGGTATTCACTTGTGGTGACCCAACCTACGACACGATCCCGACGTGTAGCCAGTGACGTCCACCATCCGGACGTCGGATGGGCGTGGGAGGATCGCGCGCGTGAGTGCGCCCGCTGACACGCCCGACGCCGTCCTCCTGGTCATCGGCGAGGAGGAGTTGCTGGTCGAGCGCGCGGTGCGCGGCGCACTGGAGGCCGCGCGGAAGGTCGATCCGCAGGCCGACCTGACGCGCGTTCGGGTGACCGAACTCACCCCTCCGGAGCTGGCCGAGCTGGTGAGCCCGTCGCTGTTCGCGGAGGGGCGGGTGATCGCGCTCGAAGCCGCGCACGAGGTGGGCAAGGAGATCGCCGACGCCGTGATCGCCTACGCCAAGTCGCCCGCCGACGGGGTGACGCTGGTCGTCGTGCACAGCGGCGGTGGGCGCAGCAAGGCGGCCAAGGAGCTGCCCGCCGCGCTGCGCAAGGCGGGCGCCGGGGTGACCGAGTGCCCCAAGATCACCAAGGCGGCGGACCGCGAGGCGTTCGTCCGCAACGAGATCCGCGCGGCGGGGGGCGGCAAGGCCGACCCCGAGGCCGTGGCCGCGTTGATCGAGGCGGTCGGCTCCGACCTGCGGGAACTGGCGGCGGCGGCGTCGCAGCTGGTCGCCGACACCGGCGGGAAGGTCGACGCCGAGGCGGTCCGCCGCTACCACCGCGGGCGGGCCGAGGTGACCGGGTTCGCGGTCGCGGAGAAGGCCGTGATGGGTGACCGGGCCGGTGCGCTTGAGGCGCTGCGCTGGGCGATCCAGCTCGGCGTGCCGCACGTGCTGGTGGCCGACGCGCTGGCGGACGCGGTGCGCACGGTCGCGCGCGTGTCGGCGGTCGGCCGGGGGGACCCGTTCAAGCTGGCGGGCGAGTTGGGCATGCCGCCGTGGAAGGTGAAGAAGGCGCAGGGCCAGTCGCGCGGCTGGGAGGAGCGGGGGCTGGCGGCGGCCATGTCGGTGGTCGCCGACCTCAACGCCGATGCTGTCTC